>JAJPYV010000074.1 GCA_021204735.1 Prevotella sp. | reverse complement strand
GACTAAATGCAAATCAGGCATTATGTTAGTAATAATGCAAGAGAAAGGTTTATTAGAGCCAGCTGTGTTGACGCAAATAACCTTGTTCTCTGTGGTGATATTGCCAATAATGTTTTTCCATTGACTTGGATACTCGACCAAATCTTTTCCAAAGTATAAATAGATTTTATGTATGGTCGATACGCACTTTCGAAAAGGCTTGAATTCTCAAATTCAATCCCTGCATTCTTGACCATTTTGTTTCGTAAAGAACGTGTCCAGCTAATTTTATCCTCGTTGCCCTTTGCAAAACTATGGATACTAGAGTATTGTTTTCCCCTCTGCCTATCCTGAAAAATATTCAGTTGCTCGTTATAGAAATTTATTGTTCTATGGATATTCTTTTCCAGCTCTATTCTGCTGAAATTATATGTCCATGCATCCCGGTTTGTTCCTATGCCTATTACTATTTTAGAAAACACTGTATTTGTGTTGTTTTTCAGGGTCAATGGTATCAAATTATCAAATACTCCATCGCGTTGATTAATCCAGTCGGCCTTTTCATTCGGGACAATAGTCTTCCATTCTAATTTGGAAGATGACACAGAACGAAAGCTCGCAAGTAGTTTTAGTTTTTCCTCCTGTTTGAGATAATCGCCGATGTCGTGATAGAATATCTCCGCTTTATGCCCTGTCTTAGCTGGGTTTTTCACGAGAAAAGTTATAGCTATCGGTGTACGGGACCCTAACCCAAATACACCATCGCCCTCCCTTTTACGTACTTCTCCACTTGTACGACAATTTCCCCTAAGATTAAGCACATAAATGGAGGTAAACTCTTCCTCTAAACATCTGCGCATCCCGTCTTGTGTATTGCCATCGAGCCATGCGCCATTACTAATAAATGCCACTATGCCACCCTCATCTTTCGGTATACGGTCAGATGCCCAACGGAATGCTTTAATGTAACTATCATATAAAGGTTTCCCATTTGATGAATTACTTTTCGCCACATATGTATCAGCGACTTTCATTTCAAGTTTCGGATAAGATAAATTTTGCGCGTTATCATTAGCAGATTTCTGTCCTATTGAATACGGTGGATTACCAATTATAACACGAACAGGCGTTGCCATTTGTTTCCTAACACGTTCCGAATTCTCTTGGAAGAACTCAGTAAAGAAGGTATTGTGCTCATCCTCCGCAAGTTGGAAGGTATCAGTAAGGCATATTCCATCGTATGGCAGATATGTTTTCGACTTCATTATGTCGTGATATACACTTTCGATATTTACATCTGCAATGTAATACGCGAGGAGAACTATCTCGTTGCAATGTATCTCATTAAGATATTTCCGTTCCATATCTTCCTTCCGTATCACGCCTAATTGCAACAAGCGGGTAATAAACGTTCCTGTACCAACGAATGGATCAAGTATATGTACATTCTCATTTGAGAGGGCAGTATTGAACTCTGACTTCAAAATATCATCCACTGACCTGATGATAAAATCTACGCATTCCACAGGCGTATAGACAATGCCCAACTTTTCTACAGTCTGGGGAAAAGCGCCCCTGAAGAACTTTTCATAGAGGTTCTTGATAATTGTTTGTTTACCTTCAAGATTGTCGATGTTTCCGACATTATTGCGCACCGAAGTATAGAACCTATCAAGGACTTCGGTGTCCATTTCAAAACCCTCACCCTCAAGGACACCAAGCATATGTTGCATGGATTGACTAACGGCATTACTATGAACAAATTGATAATCTTTGAAAAGCGCATCAAAGATAGGACGCGTAATCAAGTGTTGCGCCAGCATTTCTATGGATTGAGCATCGTCAATAGACGGATTGATGTTCTCTCTTAACCCCTTGATGAACTCTGCAAAATGCTTCTTGACATTCTCGTTGTCATTTACCAACTTGGTAATACGCAATATAAACTTTTGGGCAATAACACCAATCTCTTTCGCCCAGTTTTCCCAATATAGCTTGTCACCAACTTTCTCTACTATTCTTGCATAGATACCGTCTTGAATGCTTCCAAAACGCAATTCCAATTGTCTTGCGACTTCTTCATCTTTAAGATATATCGCACTCCCAGATTCGGAATCCTCACTATTAGAACC
The DNA here is from genome assembly GCA_021204735.1 of Prevotella sp. GTDB lineage: Bacteria > Bacteroidota > Bacteroidia > Bacteroidales > Bacteroidaceae > Prevotella. Next base: position 2,437 of record JAJPYV010000074.1, on the reverse strand, counting down.
CAAACCATATTTGCCTTGCGGCACACCGCCAACCACTATCTTCGAAGGGCGGGCTTTATTCAAGTTAATTTGGTTAACGTGCGCATTGAAATTTTCATCGTGAGAACGAAGTGCATTAAGGATAGTCCAAACGACACGAAAACGATCATTGCTATTCAAAGCGTCCTCTGGCGTAACGTCAGAAGGAACAATCACCGGTATAATGATATATCCATACTTCTTTCCTGAGAAAGACCGCATAACACGCCCAACCGACTGAACCACTTCAACTTCCGATTTACGCGGGGAAAGAAAGAGGACTGCATCAAGTGCTGGAACATCAACGCCCTCCGACAAACACCTCACATTACACAAGATGCGACACTCGTTAGGATCTGCCGTCTCTTCTTTCAACCAAGCTATTTTATTATTCCTGTCATCGGCTGCCATAGAGCCGTCCACATGATCTGCCTTGACATTTACGACATTCTTGGCCGTATCATCATCCAACGTTGATTTATAATCAGTACAGATCTTATCAAAATAAGCTGCAATCTGTTTTGATGAAGCATATGGATTTCTCTTGGTCGGTGCTATCGTTTGACAAAATGCAACGGCACGCCGCATTACAGTAGGATCTTGCTCCTTTGTAATCCCCTTATCTCCCTTAATTCTTTTCGACAAACCATTGATACATCCTATCAACTTTGTCGCATCATCAAAGTTCAATTCAGTTAATTTGTCATTAGGGTCAGCACTATAATAATTTTCCTTTATACCATCCGATACCGTCTTTGGTATATCATCCTCACTAACTGTCAAAACCAATACCTTATAATCCGTCAATAATCCTCTTGAAACGGCATCATTGAAGGTAAGACGGTGGAATTCTTTTCCATATAGTGTTTCGTCATCCATGGAGCAAAGTACGTCATCGTTCTCTTTGGCTTTAACTTTTACGGATTCCTTATACAATCGTGGAGTGGCAGTCATATACATGCGCTTCTTTACAGGAATAACAGAATTGTCGTGTACTTTGATGAAATATGATTCACTACCACCGGATATCATAGCCCCTGTAGTACGATGCGCCTCGTCACATATGCAAAAATCAGCTTCTACTTTCGCTTCTATCATTGCAGAAGAAACAACGTCGATGCTTTGGTATGTTGACATTATAACAGTACGAATACCGTCTTGTTTAGCTTTTAGCAATTGACGTACAATGCCCTTTATGTTCGTTGTCGCAGGATAGGCAAGATCAACAATGCTTTCGTCCATATCATCCTCATCCTTCATTTTCTGTGTGACAGTTGCATCCGAACATACGCAGATGGCTCGCAAATCCTGCGTTCTATCTGCCATCCATGCATTTAGCGTTTGACCCAACAGAGCAATACTCGGAACAAAGAAAAGAACTAAAGCATTCTTCTCTGTAAGTTCCTCAATTATTCGCAAAGCGGTGTATGTTTTGCCCGTACCGCACGCCATAATCAATTTGCCCCTCTCCATACCATCCTCAATGTAATATTTGTGCGCTTTTGCAATTGCTTCCAATTGGTGAGGGCGTGGCTGCTTGCCTTGCTGCAAAGCATCTTTTCCCTGCTTGCCATGAGCAAGTTTATACCAATCAACCGTCGACGTTTCTAACTCAAACAGACTGATACGAGTAAATGGTTTGCTTAGATTTTGAATTGCCTCCTCAGCGTTTTTACCCCATTTTCCTCGTGTGGTTGATACCCATATAAGATTGCTGAACTCTTTGGTTTGAAACGTTTCTTCCTCTGTAAAAGTTCTGCTCGACTGTGCTACAAAGGAGTTAACCACGTCTTTATCTATGACCGTATCTTCGGCATAACACTTACACTGTATCGCCCAATAATCGCCCATACAGGTCTTTGCGACGAGATCAATGCCGAGATCATGATCGCCCAAGTCTTTTTTACTCGGGAATTCTCTCCAAAGCCATACTTTCTCCAAAATAGAATAACGTGGGTCAGAAAGAAACCACCGCTTCATGATTATCTCAAACTTGGTTCCCTTATCTGCCTCAGATAGTGACGATAGACGTATCTCACGTAGTACGTCATTTATACCGTATTTCTTAGCGGTATTGATTGCATCATCTTTCATAGAGTGTGGATTAGTGGTCAGCAAAGGTAAGATTTAATTGTCAATTGGCAAGATAATAGGCCACTTAGATACCAACACTGAACGTTATACGTCCAAATCAGGATTACGAAAGGCTTCGATGATTTGTATTAATCAAGTTGCACAATGGAAAACACTGACACATAATGATGATTCCCAAAATATCGAAAAGAGGGAAAGAAAGAGCGCGGGCGACGCTCTACTTTCCCTATGGATGACTGCCGCGATGTTGCGCGGAATTGACTTTTATATGGTGCCGAACCTGCCGTTCAGCCGGTTGACGGCCTCCGTCTTGCTCGCCATCAGA
>JAJPYV010000117.1 GCA_021204735.1 Prevotella sp. | reverse complement strand
AACGTGTGTGTGTTCGTGGAGCAGTTTGGCTATGGCTTCGGTTTCACGGCTTATATGTTGTATCTTATTTATTACAGTCAGGGGAAATACAAAACTTCTCATTACGCTCTCTGCACGGCTCTCATGGCTCTTTCCATGATGCTACCTGGACTTGTCGCAGGTTATCTTCAGGAACTTCTCGGCTACCAGTGGTTCTTTATCGTTGTAGTACTGACTTGCGCTATAACTTTTATTGTAACGGCTTTCATTGACGTTGATCCTGAATTTGGAAAAAAGAAAGTCGAAAACGAAAATAACTTGGAATGATATTATATGAAAATTCTTAACCGGGAAAAGTATATTTATAGAATTACTCTTCTTGGCAGCCTGATAAACCTGTTTCTCGTTGCCATTAAATTCTTGTTCGGTATCATCGGCAATTCTTCGGCTATGATAGCGGATGCCGTTCATTCTTTGTCTGACCTAATCACTGATGCTGTGGTGATTGTATTCGTTCATCTAAGCAGCAAACCGCAGGATGATGATCACAACTATGGTCACGGTAAATATGAAACTCTCGCTACCTCGCTCGTTGGGCTCGCTCTTTTCATCGTTGGCATAATGCTGCTTTACGGTGGTGTCGAGAAAATCATAACGGTTTTGCGTGGCGGCTCTATCGCTCATCCTGGCATTATCGCTTTGGTCGCAGCTCTGATAAGTATCGTGTTTAAGGAAATTGCCTACCGCTTTACTCTCAAGGCTGGTAAGATAGTTAAGTCGCAAACGGTAATCGCCAACGCTTGGCACCACCGCAGCGACGCTTTCTCGTCTATCGGTACGGCTCTCGGTATCGCCGGGGCTATCTTCCTCGGTAATAAGTGGACTGTTCTTGACCCTATTGCTGCCGTTGTGGTCAGTGTCTTCGTAATCAAAACTGCATGGAAACTTATCCGCCAGGCTGCTGACGAGTTGCTCGAGAAAAGTCTTTCTAACGATATCAAAAATGAGATAATGAGAATTGCTGAAAGCAAGTATGGGGTTAGCGAAATCCACAACTTATACACGCGCCGCATTGGCGACCGAATTGCTATCGAAATGCACCTCCGCATGCCTGGCGACATTTCCCTTTACATCGCTCACAAGCGTGCCACCGAGATAGAGGAACTCCTCCGCCACCACTTCGGCAAGGACACTCACATCATCCTCCACGTCGAACCTCTGAAACAGGAGGGCAAATACATCGACCCAGACAAAGAATGATTTTCCTTTTCGACAATTACTATTATTCTGTACCAACCAATAAATCTTCTGAAAAAATCCTCAGTTTTGACCTTATCTCAAATAAAAATCGAGTTAAGGTCAAAACTCAAATATATAATTTTTTATATTTCACTATATATCAATACTTTACAAACTTTAAACACATATTTTAACATTTATAATTTACCGCAACTTTTAATCAATAAAACGATTTATTTATTGCCATAACTCAAGCAAATTCTTCATAATAGCATGAAATTCCAACTTTATAAATTTCCATTTTATTTTGCAATTTGGGAAATAACAACTATTTTTGTAAATGATAAAGTTTGGCTTTAATTTCAGAGCACTATTATAAACAACCTAACTAATTAATACTTAACAAATTACGCAGCAAACTATTAAAACAAATTATATGATGAAAAAATTTTTACTCAACATTGCATGTCTGTTATTACTCGCATTGTCTGCTAATGCGGAAGTAACAATTACACAGAGTGGCAAACAGACTACCATGGCAAACGGTATCATTCAGTTTATCATCGGTACTAACGGACGTATTTCCAATCTGAAATTAATCGGTGGCCTCAACGTCTTGAGCAGCAACGGTATCTATTTCGACTACACAGGCTCTGACGGCAACCTGTCTCCTGACCCTTCCACCGTAACGGTAATCAGGAATGATTCTGATTATGCGGAGGTGCTTTACAGTGACACAACCTCTGCAATCCAGTTCCAACAGGGCTTCATTCTGCGTGAGGGTGAGAGCGGTCTCTACACTTACATTATTGTTAACGGTACTTCTACATCTTCAAGCAAGAAACTGCAGGAGGCGCGTGTCTGCACCCGTCTCGGCTCCAACTTCCTCGAAGGTTATGTGGACGACTCGATGCAGGGTACTATCCCCTCTAATTCTGAAATGTCAACTGCTGAGAAAAACGAGATTCAAGATGCTACTTACTATCTGTCCGACGGTAGTATCTATACAAAGTACGATTGGGCCAACTATATCGTAAGGGACAGTGTACATGGTCTGACTAACGGCAAGACCGGTGTATGGAATATCGGTTGCTCTGACGAATACGTAAACGGCGGTCCTATGAGACAGGAACTAACCGTTCATGCTACGAGCAAGTCGCCTATCTCAATTCAGATGTTGCAGGGGGAGCATTTCGGTGCTTCTGCCCAATACTTCTATGAAGGCGAACAGAAAATCTATGGTCCTATTTTCATCTACGTGAACAGAGGGGATTCTCAAGAAGATATGATTGCAGACGCAAAGGCAATGGCTCACCAAAAGGAAAGTGAATGGCCCTTCTCGTGGTTTGAGAACGACCTGTATCCTCTAGACCGTGCAACCGTTACAGGGCACCTGAATGTTACCACTGGTCAGTCTAACGCCGGCGTGCAGATGATTCTCGCTGAACCGGGTACTGATGTTTATCTGCAAGGCAAGGGATACATCTTCTGGGGTCTTACCGACGAGAACGGTGATTTCGAGATTAAAAACGTGCGCAAGGGTGACTACACTCTTTATGGCTATGCCACCCATGGTGATGTAACCGACGAGTTGGAATACACTGACGTTTCCATAGATAGCGAGACTGTTGATTTAGGTGATATTGAATGGACTCCTACTTGCTACGAGAACTTGCTCTGGATAATTGGTGATAACAACAGGATGTCCGATGAGTTCCATTATGGTGACACTTGCAGGTTCTATGGTCTATGGGAACTCCCGCCATCGACTCTTACATACGTTGTCGGTCAGAGCGACCCTGCCGAGGACTGGTATTTCGCACAGAGCCAGAATGGTACATGGACTGTTCAATTCGACCTCGACTCCAACTACCTCGGTGATGCCCTCCTCACGGCTTCTATCGCTGGTGCTTCCAACTCTCCTTCTGTTACCGTTGCCATAAACGGCAATTCATTAGGCAAATGGAGCTTCTATGATGATGGTTCCACTCGCCGTAGTGCTGTTACAAGTGGTCGTCACTCTTTATACTCCTTCAGTTTCCCTGGCTCATATCTACAGCAAGGTACTAACAACCTCACGCTTACTTATTCTGGCGGCAGCAAAACCGCCGTTCTGTACGACTGCTTGAAGTTGGAGGCTAACGACAAGGATGACACTGGCATTACTGAACTCTCCCTTGACAGCGACTCCAAGGTTGAACTTTACATGCTCAACGGCATCAAAGTCGGCTCTTTCAACAGCATCAAGGATATCAACATGAAAGGTGTTTACATCTACCGACAAGGTGACAAGTCCGGCAAAATTAACTTGTAAGCAACAAAAACAATTTAAGCCAACAAAATAACAGTTTATTAAAGGCATATAACACAAAAAACCGAAGGCTCTCCCTTCGGTTTTTTATTATGTCATCAATAGAGTTTTGCAAACAACTTTCAAGTAAAAACGCAAGCAAAAACGAATTCTTAACTCTTAATTCTTAATTCGGCTTTAGCCGCCTTGTCTATAGTGCGCCATACATAAACAATATACGCCAGCACGAATGGTATCAATATTGACACCACAGACATCACGCTTAGCGTGAACTCACTACTGCAACTGTTGGCTATCGTCAAACTGCTTTGCAGGTCTGCCGTGGAAGGATAATATGCCGTATTGTTCCAGCCGGCGCAAAGCAACAGACTGAGCACTGCAAGTACCGTTCCGATACCTGAATACCATATTCCGCCTGTCTTTGTCTTGTCTATCAAGGTGGCGATTACTCCGTAGAGGTACAGCACTACACCGACAACCAATATCAATGCAACATACCACATATCAACAAGGTTGTTGAAATACTTGTAAGGCTCAATGATTATCTCTCCTGTTGCGGGAATGTACCCGAATCCGTCCTTTATCAAAACGTGTATCAGGAAAGCCACGAACAATACCACAAACGGCAGGGCGGCTATCATAAGCTGTTTTACTCCCCTACCACGTATAGTTTTGTCATTCACATTGTTCATAATATATAGTATTCCAAGTGAGCGTGCAAGGAACATCACGGCAAGTCCGATTACCAAATTCCATGGGTCAAGCAATGCGTCAAGTCCGTTACTGGCATTTGCCCACTTACTGATTATCGGACTGATTCCGTCTGTTATCACCATTTTGTCAACAAGGAAATTTGAACCGTTAAAGAATGTTCCTACCGCCCCTCCGATGAGCAACGGTCCAACTAATCCGTTAATCAACAAGAACTTGCGGAATGTATTGTTGCCAAGCAGATTGCCGAGCTTATTTTGGAATTCATAGCTCACTGCCTGCAACACGAATGTGAACAGTATTATCATCCACAACCAAT
>JAJPYV010000341.1 GCA_021204735.1 Prevotella sp. | reverse complement strand
CGATGGCAAGACCTTTGAAGAGTTCTTTCTTGCCTAAGAAATACGCCTCCATTGTAGAAAGAAGCAACGACTTCCCAAAACGACGTGGACGTGAGAGGAAATAACAATTCCCCGTTGATGTTAGCTCATACATTCTTGCCGTCTTGTCAACGTAAACATAACCGAACTCCCGCAGTTTTTGAAACCCCTGTATTCCTATCGGATATAACATAATGCTAACTTTTTCGCAAAGTTAGCATTTTTTTTATTAAGCACTCAAATTTTCTGCAAATTTATTGTCTTGGGCATTGAAAGTTGTTTGTGTTTTTACGCTCTCTTTGAAAGAAAAATGTGCGTTGCGCATAATAAAAAATAAGCAGTTTATTTTGGCAAAAAGTGTAATCTATCAGCAGTTTGATTTTAGATTTTAACACAACTATCAGCAGTAAAAATTGGCAAAATATGTATTTTATCAGCAGTTAGAATTGGTAAAATATGTAATTTATCAGCAGTGAAAATTATCAAAATATGTAAAATATCAGCAGTTTGAAGTGTTAAAACCTGTCATTTATCAGCAGTTTATTGAATAAAAGTTGTATATTTGCAACGTGTATAACAAATAAAGTGTGAAAAAATGGATATAAGAATACTTGAGAGAGCATTACTTGACCAGAGGAGTGATCTTGAAACCCTAAAGAAAGAGCGTTTCTGTCATCGCATGGAAGAAAAGTTGATAAATATGAAAAGCAACTTAGCCCAAGTGGTGATAGGCGTAAGGCGGAGTGGAAAGTCAACTTTATGCCTGAATGCTTTGGAGAGATCGAAGGTGAAATATGCGTATGTCAATTTTGACGATGACCGTATAGACGGATTGGAGCTTTCGGATTTGGATAATGTTCTTGAGGTTCTTTACAAGATCTATGGCAAATTCACCCATCTTTTTCTTGACGAGATACAGAATATAGAGGGCTGGCACTTGTTTGCAAACAGGATGTTGAGAAAAAAGATACATCTTGTTTTGACAGGCAGTAACTCACGGTTGCTTGGCGGAGAACTTGCGTCACATCTCACAGGCCGGCATCACACGATAGAATTGTTGCCATTCTCGTTTGTGGATTTCTGCAATTACAAGAAAATAGAGACAGGACCGTTGACAACAAAAAACCGTGGCTTGCTTGCGGCAGCATTTGATGAGTATGTAAAACAAGGCGGTTTCCCGGAACTGATGGTAGAAGAAAACCCCAAGTCGTATATCGATTCTCTGTTGCACGACATAGTGGTGCAGGACATACAGAAACGTTACAAGGTGCGCTACATAGACACTTTGCTCGGATTGGTAAATCATCTGCTCAACGAATCGCCGTCGTTGATAGTGAAGGAAAAACTGATGTCGCTGTTTTCTTTCAACTCCACACATACATTGGGTAATTATCTCACGTACCTTACACAGGCATACCTCATATCGACAGTAAGCAAATATTCTCATAGAAGTCGTGTGCGTGCGGTAGGACAAAAATGCTATGCCATAGATGTTGCGATGATGAACAACAGGGCAAATGCCTTTGCGAATGAGAATATCGGGTGGAGAATGGAAACGATAGTTTATCTTGAATTGCGCAGAAGGGCGGTATCTGTCAGTCAGGATGTCTATTATTATGCGTACAGGACCGCTGAGGCTGACTTTATAGTATGTGATGGCAATATAGCGAGAGCCGTTTATCAGGTAACATACAGTATGGAGAATGAAAAGACACGTAAAAGGGAGATACGCGGGGCCGTGGCTGCGGCAAAGGCGGCGAAGTGCAGTGATATCTATATAATAACCGACCATGAGGCTGGTACGGTTACATCTGCAGAAGGTTATGAGATAAAGATAATGCCTATATGGGAATGGCTGTGCGCCGGTGGCGCAAATTAAGAATTAAGAGTTAAGAGTTCAATTTTGCTTGGTTCCTTGCTTGTTCTTGGATATAGGAAATGAAGAATGAAGAATGAAAAATGAAAAATGAAAAATGAAGAATTATACCCCAATAGCGAGAGGGCTTTTGGGGTTTATTCTGTGATTTCGGGGATTATGGATGATCATTCACAATGAACTCTTAACTCTCTCCCTCAATAAATTGGGGAGCTACAATTCTTCATTCTAACGGGTAGCCATCGAAATCGTAAAGGACGGTGGAGAGGTAACGCTCGCCAGTGTCGGGGAGGAGAGCGACAATCTGTTTACCCTCGTTCTCTGGTCGTTTTGCTATTTGCAGGGCAGCGTATGCGGCGGCACCGGAGGAGATGCCTACTAAGAGTCCTTCGGTATGAGCTAATTGTCTACTTGTGCGGATGGCATCATCGTCGGTAACACGGAATACGGAGTCTATTAATTTGGCATTGTATGTGTCTGGTATGAAACCAGCACCGATGCCTTGTATCTTGTGAGAGCCGGGCTTTCCGCCGGAGAGGACGGGAGAGGCATCCGGTTCCACGGCAACAACCTGTATGTTGGGGTTATGCGCCTTGAGGCCTTCAGCCACACCGCTCACCGTGCCGCCGGTGCCCACTGCCGACACGAAGATGTCAACTTTCCCGTCGGTGTCGTTCCAAATTTCTTGTGCCGTCGTGCGGACATGGGCGGCAGGGTTGGCAGGGTTAACAAACTGCCCAGGGATGATAGCGTTAGGAGTGTTGGCGCAAAGCTCGTTGGCCTTCTCAATTGCCCCCTTCATGCCTTTCGCGCCCTCAGTGAGTACCAATTCCGCTCCCATGGCTTTGAGCAGGTTGCGGCGTTCTAAGCTCATCGTGTCGGGCATAGTCAGTATTGTGCGGTAACCTTTTACGATAGATACCCAGGCGAGGCCGACACCGGTGTTTCCGCTGGTTGGTTCTATGATAACTGAGCCGGGTTTCAGGATACCCTTTGCCTCGGCATCCTCAATCATTGCTAAAGCCACGCGGTCCTTCACACTGCCGCCAGGGTTGAAATATTCCAATTTTACTATTACTTGTGCTTTCGCACCATGTTTTTGGGCGAGTTTTGATATTTCCAATAATGGGGTGTTACCGATAAGGTCGGTCAGGGATTTGTTTATTCTAACCATGTTTTTAAATTAAGAATTAAGAATTTGTTTTTGCTATGCTCCTTACTTGCGGATTTGCCCTGACGGGCAAGCGGACTCAACAAGTTGTGTCCCTACATTAGCGGTGGGCTACGGGCAAGTTAAGAGTTATGAGTGAAGAGTGAAGAATGAAGAGTGGATGCGGACGGAGGCCGAATGCATCTTACTTAAAAGTTCAGATTATACTTTGGAGAGGGCTTGGTCGAGGTCGTCTATGAGGTCATCTACATGCTCCGTACCGATTGACAGGCGGATGGTGCCCTGTTCTATACCCTGCTCGGCAAGTTCTTCTGGTGAAAGTTGAGAGTGGGTGGTGCTTGCCGGGTGTATCACGAGAGATTTCACATCGGCAACGTTGGCAAGCAGCGAGAATATCTTCAGACTGTCAACGAAGCGGAATGCCTCCTCACGTCCACCGTTGATATTGAAAGTGAATATCGAGCCCGCACCTTTCGGGAAGTATCTCTTGTAGAGCTCATGGTCGGCTCTGTCAGGCAGGGCAGGGTGGTTCACCTTCTTTACTTTCGGATGGTTTTTCAGGTAGTCAACTATTTTCAGGGTGTTCTCCACGTGGCGTTCCACACGGAGAGAAAGCGTCTCAAGTCCTTGCAGCAAGAGGAAAGCATTGAAAGGACTGATTGCAGCTCCCAAGTCACGCAGCACCACGGCACGTATTCTGGTGATGTAAGCCGCAGTTCCTGCCATTTCGATAAACTTGCCCCCATGATAGTTAGGGTCAGGCTCAGTGATTTGAGGGAACTTGCCCGATGCCTTCCAGTCGAACTTTCCAGAATCAACGATTACACCGCCCAAAGAAGATCCGTGTCCGCCGATGAACTTCGTCGCAGAGTGCACTACTATGTCCGCACCGTGCTCGATAGGTCTTATAAGATAAGGAGTACCGAAAGTGTTGTCGATAATAAGAGGAATACCATGACTGTGAGCAATTTTCGCAATAGCCTCGATGTCAACGATATTGGAGTTTGGATTTCCCAAAGTCTCGATATAGAGAGCTTTTGTGTTGTCTTGAATGGCATTCTCGAAGTTGTTCGGGTCATCAGAATCCACGAATGTTGTAGTTATTCCGTATGATTCAAAGGTGTGTTCCAACAGGTTGTACGAGCCGCCGTAAAGAGTTTTCTCTGAGACGATATGGTCGCCCTTTTGCAGAATATTCAGGAAAGCGTAGGTTATGGCAGCCGCACCGGAAGCCACTGCCAAGGCAGCAACACCACCTTCAAGAGCCGCCATGCGCTTTTCAAAAATTTCTTGAGTAGGATTTGTCAGTCGCCCATAAATGTTCCCCTCCTCACGCAGGTCAAAGCGAGCAGAAGCCTGTTCAGAATCCTTGAACACGTATGAAGTAGTCTGATAGATAGGCACAGCCCTCGCTCCCGTGGCGATATCAGCCTGTTCTTGGCCTACATGCAACTGTAAGGTTTCGAAATGCAATTTCTTTGTTTCCATAAATTTCTCCTTTATATTATAG
>JAJPYV010000327.1 GCA_021204735.1 Prevotella sp. | reverse complement strand
AACTCCATACTTTCGAAGGCATGGGCCACGTGCGCACTAAGTCTGTCAGCAGTGGCGACATCTGTGCTATCATCGGACTGGAGCATTTCGAGATTGGTGACACAATATGCGACTTTGAGACCCCAGAGCCTCTGCCGCCTATCGCTATCGACGAGCCTACAATGAGTATGCTCTTCACCATAAACGATTCTCCTTTCTTCGGCAAGGAAGGAAAATATGTAACGAGCCGCCATATCGGTGACCGTCTACAAAAGGAATTGGAAAAGAACCTTGCCCTGCGTGTCGAACCTTTCCCTGACACTACGGATAAATGGATTGTCAGCGGTCGTGGCGTCCTCCACCTCTCTGTTCTAATCGAGACAATGCGCCGCGAGGGTTACGAACTGCAGGTCGGACAGCCGCAGGTTATCTACAAGGAAATTGATGGCGTAAGGTGTGAGCCTATCGAGGAACTCACAATAAACGTACCAGAGGAATACTCCAGCAAGATGATTGATATGGTTACACGACGCAAAGGTGAACTGACTTCAATGGAAACTCAGGCTGACCGTGTGAACATCGAGTTCGACATCCCTTCACGTGGTATCATCGGATTGCGTACCAACGTACTAACCGCCAGTCAGGGGGAGGCTATTATGGCACACCGCTACAAGGAATACCAGCCGTACAAAGGAGACATCACACGCCGTGTGAACGGTTCTATGATTGCAATGGAGACAGGTATGGCATACGCCTACTCTATCGACAAGCTCCAAGATCGTGGCAAGTTCTTCATAGACCCGGGCGAGGAGGTTTACGCTGGTGAGGTTGTCGGTGAGCACGTACACGACAACGACCTTGTAATCAATGTTACAAAGGCCAAGCAACTTACCAACACCCGTGCCAGTGGTTCCGATGAGAAGGCGCATATCATCCCCCGCCTTGTCCTCTCCCTTGAGGAAGCACTCGAATACATCAAAGAAGACGAGTTCGTAGAAGTAACCCCCAAGAGCATGCGCATGCGCAAAGTAATCCTCGACCACAACGAGCGCAAACGTGCCAACAAATCCTGATTTTCAATTAATAGTTAATAATTGATAGTTAATAGCTAAAAACTCCCGATGTAGGAATATCAAACATCGGGAGTTTTTATATCTCACACAACTTACAAACAATAATGCCACGCAAGCAAAGTCTCAAGCAAAATCGAATTCTTAAAGTTCCGATTAAGCGAATACAGAGCCAAGCTTGCTTGAGCTATGTTGAGCGTGAGGAACTTCACCGCAGGTAATTCTTAATTTGCGAAGCATTGTTTTCACTTTGCATACGCTACACTTCTTGTTTCCCTTATCACGGTGATTTTCACCTGACCAGGATACGTCATTTCGTTTTGTATCTTCGTAGCGATTTCGCCCGACAGTTTTTCCGTATCGTTGTCATCCAACTTGTCCGCACCGACAATCACACGAAGCTCACGACCGGCCTGAATTGCGTAAGTCTTTGTAACGCCAGGATAACTCATTGCTATCGCCTCCAAGTCATTCAAACGCTTGATATAAGCCTCAACAATCTCACGACGTGCGCCTGGACGCGCTCCACTTATGGCATCACAAACCTGAACAATAGGTGCGAGTAGCGTGTTCATTTCCATTTCGTCATGGTGAGCACCAATAGCATTGCAAATATCAGGCTTCTCCTTGTATTTCTCCGCAATCTTCGCTCCATAAAGTGCATGCGGCAACTCGCTCTCCTCATCTGGCACCTTACCGATGTCATGCAACAGTCCTGCTCTCTTTGCCTTCTTCGGATTCAGTCCAAGTTCTGATGCCATCACAGCACAGAGATTTGCCGTCTCACGGGCATGCTGCAACAGGTTCTGACCGTAACTGGAGCGGTATTTCATTTTTCCGATTACACGTACTAATTCTGGATGCAAACCATGTATACCAAGGTCTATCACGGTTCTCTTTCCTGTCTCTATCACCTCGTTCTCAAGCTGCTTCTTAACCTTTGCCACAACTTCCTCAATACGTGCCGGATGTATTCGCCCGTCAGCAACCAACTGGTGCAAAGCAAGGCGACATATCTCCCTACGTATCGGGTCAAAAGCAGAAATAACAATTGCCTCTGGCGTATCGTCCACCACAATCTCAACTCCTGTAGCTGCCTCAAGTGCACGGATGTTGCGACCCTCACGACCGATTATGCGACCCTTCACCTCGTCATTCTCTATGTGGAAAACACTCACGGAATTTTCTATCGCCGTCTCTGTCGCTACTCGCTGTATAGTCTGTATCACGATTTTCTTCGCCTGGGCATTGGCGTTCAACTTCGCCTCGTCCATTATCTCGTTGATATAACTTGCTGCATCTGTTCTCGCCTCATCTTTCAAACTCTCCACCAATCGGTTCTTTGCTTCATCAGCACTCAAACCTGACAGTTCTTCCAACTTAGCACGCTCCTGCAACTGCATCTTGTCGAGTTCCGCACGCTTTGCCACGATGTATTTCTTCTCGCTCTCAATACGTTGCATCTGCTGGTCAACCTCCTGCTTCTTGCGCCCAAGATCCTCCTGGCGTTGTGCCAATGTCATCTCACGCTGCTTAAGTTTGTTCTCTGCCTGCTGGAATTTCTGGTTACGGGCTTGTGCGTCCTTCTCAAGTTCTGCTTTCTCGTTGAGGAATTTCTCCTTCACCTGCAGCAATTTCTTTTCCTTCAACACTTCCGCCTCTTTCTTGGCAGTGTCCATCATTGTCTGATATTTCCCGGTAACAACATACCTGAAAATAACGTATCCGCCAAAACCGCCGACAGCGAGACCCGCTATCACGGCAATAATAATATGTAATATCATTTGTTTATTTTATTAGTTAATATTCTCATCTCCATTAATGCTGCAATGCCTACGACGCAAGCCATTTTCACGACTTTTCGCCTAATGCGTTTTCAATTTCCGCAGTGAGTGTTTTGAGAATATTATCATAACGGTCAGTGTCTTTGCTCTCTTTCAAAAACTCAAAGTTGAGAGCAATGGCAATCATCGACATATACAGTATTTCCTTCGTGCTCTTCGTTCCCTTATATTGCTCCGAATAGTGGTTTACCGTATCTGTTATAAGCTTCGCCGCATTACGGTAAAATGGTTCTTCTTCCTGTACAACATTAACAGGAATGTCCATATCGTAAACGTGCAGTCTTATATGTATAATTCTTTCTTCTCCCTCCATCACTGCGTGTTATTCCTCACTCAACAGCGTGATACATTTATTCACGTCTCTTATCAGCCCGGCAATCTTCCGCTTTGCGACCTCAATGTCCCTGTCGGAAATTTCCATCATTTTTGCCATTTTGAGACTCTCGCAATCCCTGTGCGCCTGTTCCAGACTCTCCCTCAACCTTGCCATCTCACTTTCTTGCGTGCTGATTCTCGCATAAAGATCCTCGTTCTCCTTTTTTATCTTTTCATATTGAAGAATCATTTGCCTTATGCGGGTAGTAAACAACGTCAAGGTTTTGTCATTGTCATTCATCACAAAGAATTTGCCCACAAATTTACTTTTTTTTCTTCACACCGCAAAATTAATTCAATCTATTTTTGTAAAATACAAACATATTGACACTTATCCCCACCTTTCCACATAAAAATTATCATACAATTCATACAAAAACAGCCTGCACTTTTCGGTGCAGGCTGAAATCCTTTATTTTTCATGTTTTCGCCTATGTGAAACCCAAATCAGCTTAAAAACAACTTTATCACATATTTTTGTAGTGACGTTTTGTAAATTATGTAGCGAAAACGCATATCAGTATGTCGGTATTACGCTTTATATTATGTCTATTGTTCGCAATTTAATTATATTTATATATCATTTTATCATTTTTGTTTGTTTCACTTTTTGAGCTTTTTGAATGTGTTAATATGTCGCTATTAAATGTGTTAACATATCAATATGCCAGTATTTCTTTTAATATTGTGCCAATATGTCATTATTTTACAGCATTATAATTCATTGTTTAATTATCATCTTGTTTCAGTATATGAGCATTTTGGCGATTTTTTTAATGTGACGATTTGCTATCATTTTATTGCTTTAATATTTCAGAATGTCAGAATTACGCTGTATTATCATGTCGATATTTAGGTATTTAACTACTTTAGAGTATCACATTATCACTTTTCTTTGTTTCACGTTTAACATTCTTTAATTGTGTCAGTATGCTATTATATTGCTGCTTATACATATCAGTAAGAGAGTATTTTACTGATTATTGTTTCAATAATTCACTATTATAGTGATTTTATATTTCATTATTCCATTTTTGTTATGTTTCACTTTATAAAATTTTACACAGTTTTCCTATTTTGCCATTGCATCGCCCAAAATGTTACGACATACAACACCGAGCAGTCATTCAGTCAGAATATGCAGTAACAGCACGGTTCTCTCGTGGCGGTCGCTGTCGGCAGTTGTGATTTGCTTTCAGATTTAGTATCTTTGCATATGCAGTAACAGCACCAGATAAAGATTCTGACAAACGACATAGTTTGATTTGCTTTCAGATTTAGTATCTTTGCATATGCAGTAACAGCAATGTCTAATA
>JAJPYV010000022.1 GCA_021204735.1 Prevotella sp. | reverse complement strand
CCGCTTTACATACAAGCTCGCGCAGCCACTTGTAATGCTCAGTTCCGTTTTCATCATAACAAGATACCACTCCATATTTGTTTTGCGCGACCATACCAAATTCAGTATCGTATGCCATCCTCATATCCGCCAACTGTATCACACGCCCTGTTTGCCTGTGAATGAAGTCAAAACTTTTGCCACGCTTAGCCCACAAGTATTCCGTATTGTCGCATTTCAAGTTGTATTCATCATATAAACTTCCTTCCAAAAGGATTTTGTTTTGTACGATGGAAAACAAATCGTTCAATCCGTTTTCCCATGAAAGAATCAGGAAGTTTCCGTCATGAAATATTTTTGCATATTTGAAATCAGAGATATATGATCTGGAAGGAATATGAAATGCCGCAGAAAGTCCTCCTATGCTCAAAGACGCGAACATATCTGAAATAATCTCTACTCTATCAAACACCGTAGACAAAACGTCTTGTCCATCAGTTTGAAGTCCGAACATTTCTCCCCGCTTTGTCACCGTATGGCCATAAGAATCACGAACGGGCTCAACATTGGTATAAAACAGATTCCCGCACTCGGCCATCCGTCTCTCAATCAAGTTCGATATTTCCGAATTAATGCTGACCATGTGCACACCCTGCTTTAAGAATGTTCAATAGTGGGAAAGAAGATACGCCTAATTTGCTTGATAACCTCAGCATATCACCGCATGAGCAGGCTCTCCGATTTTGGCATATTTCCTCTGCCTTATCACAAATGTTCCACAAGGAATCCGCTATTCTGTGATTGAAGTAGGTTCTTAAGAACACACTTCCTATGGCTACGTGTAAAGATGAAGGTTGCAATAGATTGATGGATTTGCATATTCCAAGTCGTTCCCCTTCAGATGTTATTATGTCGCCCCCCTCATTAAACATAAAAGTACGGCCTAATGAGAAGCGTTTCCCTGAATTTACATCTAAATATTGCCCCCTTTCCATCTTCACGAATCGAAATACATTGTTTGGGCTTCGCAGGACACATTCAAGTATTTCGCCATTCAGAAGGTCGAAGTCATACACCTCATTCAATGGCAGCATGCTATATTGATTGACAGCGTTCTTCAAACGCCACAGTATTTCGTTATAGTCATTAAGATAAAAATTCGCACAATACCTTTGTACCTTGTCTTTTAAACTGTTTTTCCAGATAT
Source organism: Prevotella sp. (assembly GCA_021204735.1). Taxonomy (GTDB): domain Bacteria; phylum Bacteroidota; class Bacteroidia; order Bacteroidales; family Bacteroidaceae; genus Prevotella. The sequence goes on along the minus strand of JAJPYV010000022.1, from coordinate 3,412 downwards.
CATACAGGCATGGATTTAATGGGAAAGAGAAAAGTCGCTCTTCATCGTTATATGACAGAGAGCGACAACTCTCTTTCACAATAATCTTCAGTAGCTTAGTATTTACCCCCATACTTAAGATTCAATGCATCAAGCACTTCTCTCAATTGCATGGCATCTATACCATAGTTAATATTCTGAGCGCTTTTGTCTCCCAATTCATGTATGGCTACGATTTGCCCATATATGTCACAAACAGGGCCACCACTATTGCCGCCATTTGTCGACATAGTATACTGTACAAGCTGAACATTACGATTTGGATTAAAAGGATCAGAGCGGAATGCACTAATCTCTCCCGAGGAATAAGAAGCCGTCAACCATTTAGGATTTCCGTAAGTCGCCACCTTATCTCCCTGCTTGGGCCGTTGCTTGGCTATGTCAAAATAAGGAACTTTCTCGCCATTCTCCAATTCTACGGAGACAATGGTAATATCAAGTTCATCAAGATTACTGCTGAACTTTATGTTCTTGAAATTACGTTTCTTATCTTCATAAATACCGCTGTCTTCCGGATCATCTTCATAAAACACTGCTACCGACTTATTCTCTTCTCCAGGAGCAAGGACATGATAATTGGTTACAGCCAAACCATCTTCGTTGATAAAAAAGCCTGTACCTCCTCCATGTGGGGTTATTATAAGGAAAGTTCTCTGTTTCATATAAAGAGCCAGGTCTTTCTTTTCAACCAATGGAGCACTCGGCTCAATCCAACCAACGGAATCGAGAGTCTCGACGGGATTATAGGCATCATGATACTCCATTACCACTTGACGGTTTATACAATAGGTATTCTTGTCATTCTCCACGACATAAACGTTCAATGTTTCATACGGATCATCTATAGTCTGTTTCATATCATGAGAATCGGCATAAAGAGTGACATCCTTGTTGATAAAATTATTTCTAAGAAACATCTCCACACTTGTACTGGACTCAACACCTAACAACTGGACATGAATTCCCGAGACTAAATTAAGCACATTGCCTTCTACGCTCTCTACAGTACCCACATAACCATTTATTGGGGTACTTGTGTTGTGACACCTGTTATAGGCGTAGACAACAACCACTATTACAACTATAATCAGGATAATCTTTTTCATAAAAAAACTCTCAATTTATCTATTTAAATTCCACTATAAGTGGTTCCAATATCTTCACCGAACGACCGTCAACCTCACCTCTTCCGCGCCTGATAGTGACAATGCTGTTATCGGCTGTAATTTCGCCGGTTGACTTGCCGACAGCTTCAGGCATTCTATACGCCCGGTTGTCTTTAAACACCTGTCGCGCCTCACCTTGCAGATTGCAGAGTTCAAATTCACAAGAACCGTCAGCATACCGTGTTATCTTATATGTTGACTCTTCCTGTTCTTCTTCTTTCAGGTTTTTAAATTTATACGAACCGTCCGTCTGTCTGATAGCACAGGCGGCATATCTTATATCCGATTCTTGGATGTTTTTTTCCGGTCGAGAAGAGGAAATTGGATTTTCAACAGCTGTCTTCATTACCGGAACACTATTGATAATACTTTCAGAGTTCATAGGTCCGCATTGTTGAATATGTTCAAGCAACGCTTCAGACACCAATCTCCACGCATTTACAAATTCTGGACTTTTTGTATCAATTGTCATTTTATATATTATTTATTATGTTAAAGCTCTATTTCAAGACGTTCATCCACGAGCCAGAAGTTTCCGCTCTTGGAAATAATCCCGGGCTTTTTATCCCTTATCGTTACGCTCGAGAGGCTTCCCTTGAATGAGAAAGGTTTCACAAAACTTTGAAACAGTTGCAAATCACCAAGTATCATGCTCATGGCATCTGTATTTATTCGGTATGTCCCCTTTCCCGTTTCCATGTTCAACTCAAGTTTGAACATCTTCTCAGAAGAGGGGGTCTCTGTCATGGATCTCTCGGCAAATCTTAGAACACCGTTTCCGTCAGGAGCTTGAAGTGTAGCATACCTAAGTTGCACAATAGGTTCTGGAGCCCTTGTTGCGTTGTTAGAAGGAACAGGATGTACAGCCTGGCTTTCAGTTGCAGTGACTTGTTCAACCTTAGAGATGTTTTCCCGTTCTAACGATACTTGCGATAGCATGCATTTTACAAGGTATGATAACGAGTCCGTTTTGCTTTCCACTTGGGCAATTAATTGCACGGCTTCATCGATAATCTTTATTTGGTTCCGCATTTCTCGAATCAGCTCGTCCATCTTCTTCCATAATACTATACCTATGCAAATAGGAATTGCCACACACAAACAATCCATCCAGCCGAAAGCATTTTCCCGATTGGAAGCACCGACAACTGGAGCAGATTGTTCATCGGAGCGTATTGCCGTGACTTCTGTAACCAAACCATCTTTGGAATGGCCGGAAGAGTCGCCCGCATCAACTTCGCCAACATGCATTGCCAAATGATAAGTCGTATCAGCTAACTTGTACATTATTCATCAATGATTATTATTATTCTGAGCCAGTTCCTTACCAATTTTATATAAAGCATGCTTAAGGGGCCAAAAAAACATGGGCTCTTTCAGCCTATCTTGAGGATTTTGATTCTGATTAGTTTGTTCTTTCTGGCGATTAAAACTATCCATAGCATAGCTATTCAGTCTCTGTACTACATCATTATCCACACCATAACCCAAGTCACTCAAGACATCCGCGACATCCGTGACAGTTTCATCATTAAACATCCCTGTAAATTTATGAAATAATTGCAGCACAGATTCAACAATCTCGGGTGTAATACTACTATAGCGCAGAATCCTCTCAGGGTTTTCATTTTCATATCCGTAATAAACCTCTTGCGAAGGATTAATATCATGAGTTCGGTAGTTAAGAGACATCAAGGCTCCTATTGCGGTTACTTCTTTGGGGTTAGCGGCAAAAGAAATGCTGACATTGGCATTGCGAAGGTTGGAATTGTTGAGAACATCCTTTCTCCCTGCATAGTGGAAGACTGCATTCATTAAACTTGATATGTCGGTATTTGCGGAACTTAGCAACATAATGTACTTGCTGCCCATGCCTGTGAAAGTCAGTTTGTCCGGTACATCTACCTCAGCCAAATGCAAGGCGTATGCCATATAAAATGCGAGCGAGCAGAAATGTATAACCGGTAACTGCATCATTTTAGAAGAAGCTTTTAGCACGTTGGAGAATCCCGACCAACTGTCGTTTGCAAAAAGATAGCTAATTATATCAGCCGATGAAGAAGCATAATCCTCCACACCTCTCACATCGGCTGTTCTATCGCCAAGAAATTGTCCATGACCAGCCTAATAGAAATGTATAAAGCCGTATACTATTAGCGTTTCTGCGTTAACGCCATCATTCCAAAGATCATTTGCGGCAAAAAACG
>JAJPYV010000020.1 GCA_021204735.1 Prevotella sp. | reverse complement strand
ACCTGAGTCGCAACTGCCACAACGTGCATGTGGACTTCTATAAGGATATGCAGTTTTACAGTCATGTAATCCATTTGGTCAGTCGTGTTTCCGGAGAGTTGAATGATGATGCCAACCCGATTGCGGCTTTTATCGACACGTTCCCTGCCGGGACATTGAGCGGTGCGCCGAAGGTAAGGGCAATGCAACTAATCAGCGAGTATGAGCCTCACAACCGGGGTGCATACGGTGGGTGCATCGGCTTTATCGGTCTTAACGGTGAACTGAACCAGGCGATTACCATCCGCACGTTTGTCAGTCGTAACAACGAACTGTGGTTTCAAGCTGGTGGTGGTATCGTGGCAAAGAGTGATGTGGAATATGAGCTTCAGGAAGTGAATAATAAGTTGGGTGCATTGCGCAGGGCAATTGAAATAGCAGAGAAGATATGAGAATAGTAATCATAGACAATTATGACTCGTTTACATATAATCTGAGTCATCTTATTAAAGAGTTGGGCGCAAGTGTTACGGTATATCGTAATGACAAGTTCCAACTGCCTGATCTTGAGCCGTTTGACAAGATTGTTCTGTCGCCAGGCCCTGGCATTCCATCAGAGGCTGGTTTGCTGTTGGATGTAATCAAGACATACGCAGGGCGCAAGCCTATACTTGGCATCTGTTTAGGGCATCAGGCTATCGGTGAGGCATTCGGAGCAAAACTTACTAATCTCAGTTGTGTGTTCCATGGCGTGGCTACTCCAGTGCATATCTGTGCTGATGATTATATCTTCGACACGTTGCCGATGACTATGGAAGTAGGGCGTTACCATTCGTGGATAGTTGACAAGGAGAGCCTGCCCGACTGCTTCGAGATTACGAGTGTTAGCGATGAAGGTTACATCATGTCAATGCGGCATAAGGAATATGATATTCGGGGCATACAGTACCATCCGGAAAGCGTACTGACCCCTGACGGTAAGACAATAATGAATAATTGGTTGAAGCGATGAAAAAATATCTTTTAAATCTGATTGAAGGTGGAACATTGACCCGTGAGGATACCCACGAGATAATGCTGAACATCACGAAAGAGAAATACAATGAACAGCAGATTGCCGCCCTTCTCATGGCATTGCAGGTTCGGGGCGTAACGGTAGATGAACTGCTCGGTTTCAGGGATGGATTGCTCGATACAGGCAAGTATATCGACTTTGATGATGAGAACACCATTGATATAGTGGGTACTGGTGGTGACGGCAAGAATACATTCAATATCAGTACTTGTTGCTCGTTTGTCGTTGCCGGTGCTGGCTATAAGGTTACGAAGCATGGCAATTTCGGTAGTACGAGTGTCAGTGGGGCAAGTAACATTCTGCAGGAATTTGGGGCTAAGTTCTCGGACGATGCTGACAAGTTGCGCCGTTCTTTGGATGAAGCAGGCATCTGTTATTTCCATGCACCCTTGTTTGCCTACGGCATGAAATTCGTCGGTCCAACCCGCAAGGCATTGGCTGTTCCCACCTGTTTCAACTTATTGGGTCCGTTGGTCAATCCCTGTCATGCTAAAAATTCATTACATGGAACAGCCACGCAGGACCAGATGCGGTTGTACAATAATGTGCACCAGAAGATAGGTGACAATTATGGCATAGTTTACAGTTATGACGGCTACGATGAAATCTCACTGACCGGTTCTTTTAAGTATATCTTCAACAACCAAGAGAAAGTTTACTCACCAGAGGAACTCGGTTTTGAGCGTGTTACTCCGCAGGAGATAAATGGAGGTAACACTATTGACGATGCTAAGAGGATATTCTTCAGTATTCTTGATGGAACAAGTACCGAAGGACAGAAGAATGTGGTTATGGTTAATGCCGCTTGTGCTATCAGTGTGATTGACAAGAGTCTGAGTCTTGAGGACAGTATTGCCGTGGCAAAAGAGTCGTTGGAGAGTGGCAAGGCTTTGGCTACGTTCCGCAAATTCATAGAAGTGAACCAATGAGGGATATATTGGATGAGATAGTAGCGCACAAGCGTATTGAGGTGGCTCGCCAGAAAGAGGAAGTGCCGCCAAGAGAGCTCTATGCTCGTGTGGAAAAACTGATGGTGAGTGGTGTGGAAAGTATCAGCATGCGCAAGTCGTTGGCTGACAGTCCTTACGGCATAATCGCAGAGTTTAAGCGCAAGAGTCCTTCCAAGGGTTGGATTCATGCCGACACTGTTCCTATGGACGTAGTTCCGTTCTATGCCCGGAACGGTGCTTCCGCTTTGAGCATTCTCACCGACGAGAAATATTTCGGCGGATCAATGGAATATATCCGTCAGGTGCGCCAGCATGTCTCCGTTCCCATATTGCGCAAGGATTTCATCATTGATGAATACCAACTGTTTCAGGCTAAGGAGATAGGGGCTGATGCAGTATTGCTCATAGCAGCTGACTTGACACAGAGGGAGTGCGCCCAACTGAATAAAACAGCCCATGAACTGCAATTAGAGGTGTTGTTGGAAATTCATTCTCCCAACGAATTGGATTATGTTACTCCTGATGTGGATATGGTAGGGGTGAACAACCGCAACCTTGGTACGTTCCATACAGACGTGCAAAATTCCTTTGATTTAGCCCATTTGCTGCCAGAGGAAAAACTGAAAGTCAGTGAGAGCGGTATCAGTAATCCGGCTGTCATCCGTAGTTTGCGTGAGGTGGGTTTCAGGGGCTTCCTGATAGGAGAGTGCTTTATGAAAGAGACAAATCCTGGTGAGGCTTTATCCAAATTTATCAAGGCAATATAACAATCAAGGCGATATGATAATCAAGGTATGTGGCATGAGAGACGGTCAGAATATCAGGGAGGTTGAGAGCCTTCACCCTGACATGATAGGCTTTATCTGTTGGGAAAAGAGCAAGCGCAATGTTTCCTCCAAACCCGACTATCTGCCTGCCGTTTGTCGTGTCGGGGTGTTCGTTGACCCAACTGTCGATGAGGTGTTGAGCAAGGTACGAATGTTAGGACTGAACAGAATCCAACTGCATGGCAGTGAGTCGCCTAAAATGTGCGAGGCAGTTCATAAAGCCACAGGACTTCCTATTACGAAGGTCTTTTCGGTTAATGATAAGATGGATATATTGAAATATCACGACTATGAAGGGACAGCAGCCGTTGACATGTTCCTCTTTGATACTAAATGCAAGACAGTAGGGGGCAGTGGAGAACAGTTTGATTGGGATGTGCTGCATTATTATGACGGCAAAAAACCGTTCCTGTTGGCAGGGGGCATCGGTCCTGATGATGAACAACGGGTTCTGAATTTCAGGCATCCTCAATTCGCAGGCATTGATCTTAACAGTCGCTTTGAAATCGCTCCGGGAATTAAAGACAGTAAAAAACTTGACAAGTTTATAAATACAATTCGACATGAACAGAATAAATGACTTATTTTCAAGGAAGAATAAAAATCTGCTTTCCATATATTTCTGTGCCGGGCATCCCACATTAGGCGGTACAGCAGAAGTAATCCGCACGTTGGAGAGCAAGGGGATTGATATGATTGAGGTTGGCATTCCTTTCAGCGACCCGATGGCGGACGGTCCCGTTATTCAGGATGCTGCTACAAAAGCGTTAAGAAATGGTATGTCGCTGCGCATCCTTTTCTCACAGTTGGAGGACATAAGAACTACGGTGAAAATGCCGCTTATCCTCATGGGTTACATGAACCCGATATACCAGTATGGCTATGAGAATTTTTTCAAGGAGTGTAAGCGTATTGGCATCGATGGTACTATCATCCCCGACCTTCCATTCAAGGATTATATGGAACAGGTAAAACCCATTGCCGACAAATACGACATCCGTGTCATCATGTTGATTACTCCTGAGACAAGTGACGACCGCATACGTTTCATTGATGAGAATACCGACGGCTTTATCTACATGGTCAGCAGTGCCGCCATTACGGGTGCGCAGAAGGAGTTCAACGAGGCAAAACAGGCATATTTCAATCACGTCAACGCCATGCAGCTCCACAACTACCGCATGATAGGATTTGGAGTAAGCAACAAGCAGACACTCGAAAGTGCCCAGTCAAATGCAAGTGGAGCAATTATCGGCAGCAAGTTTGTCCAACTTCTTGAGCAGTATGGCAACCCCGCCGCCGCCTGCGATGCCCTCCTTACCGCATTGAAGGAGTAATCAGCAGACAGCGTTTTACTTTTTGAGTGGGGCTAAATGTAATGTTTTTGTATACGAATGTTAATAAATTGGTATTTTAACCTAATAATGGTAAATAAATAAGAAAAATATTAATATTAAGTAAGACTTAATAATGATAAATCTTTATATTTGCAACAGCTCAGCAACCATGTGTTGAAGGAGTTACGGAGGCGGCATTTATGCCGTCTCTAGCTTTATATTTCAGACTGTATTTTGGAAATTTTTGAATTTCAAGTTCTCTAAAAATAAAAAAATAATGATTTTATCAAATATAACTGATAAAATCATTATTTTTGCAGAAAATATCAAATATAACTGATGAAAATTATATTCAGACAATCTTATTTAGATAAGATAGAGAAGTCAGATAATTTGTAATAATTTCTTATCTCTTATTTCTTATTTCTTATTTCTTCTTTTGCGAAGCATTTCGC
>JAJPYV010000061.1 GCA_021204735.1 Prevotella sp. | reverse complement strand
TTGAACGTATCTTGAAAGGCAAAATGCTTAGGATAGTGGTAGTCTGTTGTGTTGTAGTATCTGTCGTAATATTCGCTGTGTCAATCTTCAATCCTTGTTTCACATACGATGAGAGTTTTACATTCCATCTTGTATCTTTGAGTTTCGTTGATGGTATAGATATAACTGCCCACGATGTTCATCCGCCACTATATTATATTATGTTAAAAGTATGGCTGTCCGTCTTGTCGTTTGGCTCTGATAATATTTATGTCATCACAGTCTTGTCTCGGCTGTTCTCACTTGTCGCATACTTGCTTACCGCTCTGCTGTGCTTGAAAAAACTGCATATGGAGAGACTTATTGGTTGGTTGTTGTTGTTTAGCTTCTGTGCGTTTTCTGTACTTCTACGTTATGGTGTGGAAATACGCATGTATGGATGGGCACTGTTCTTTGTAACAGCAACATATATCTTTGCCCGAGATGTGATGAATGGAAGATGCAGTTGGAATACGTGGATTATTATCACATTATTCTCTGTCTGTGCTGCCTACACTCACAACTTCGCTCTAATTTCCGTCGCAATAATATGGCTTATCTTGTTTGTCTGGTTTTGGTTACATGATAAGCGTATGCTGTTAAGATGTTGCGTGTACGCTGTAATTTTCTCATTGGCGTATCTCCCTTGGCTGATAGTTCTGATGCGACAGACACAACACATATCAGAAGATTATTGGATATCACTTTCGCCAGGAGAATTTCTCTACATTTTTTATTATCTACTTTTTCCATTACATCTCATTCTGCCATTATTATTGGTAAAGGCATTGAGGACGAAAGATGACCGAAAAATAACATTTGACGATGTAATGGGAATGATTGTGCCAATATCTACGTTATTTATAGGAGTGCTTGTGTCACTGATATTCCGGCCTGTAATTATTGCAAGATACTTAGTCCCATCAGCGTTATGTATGTGTATTTCCTTGTTATTCATATTCCGGCACGCAAGAAACAAAGAGAAATTCCTTTTCGTCTGTATGCTGTTGTTTGGTTTTATTGTATCAAGTTGCAATAAAGTAGATTGTTTTGTAAGAGATTTCAGCGATATGCAAGCTACACGCCAACTGCTTAGCGGGATTGAGAAGGATGCGACGTTTGTTTTTCCTATGAGCGAAGAAAGTCATGAATCGGTGGTGTTAAGTAGTTTGACGAAAAACGACATCGTGACGTTGAAAGCTGGTTACACACCGCTACTTGGGGAACAGGAAAAAGCATTGATGTTTCCTAATGTTAAAAATTTTAAAAACAAAGAAGATTTGTGGAAATATGTTCAATCTCACAAAAAACTATATTATGTGTCGTACAGTAATCTGGAAGAAGAAACAGACTCCTTGATACCATCTGACTATACAATCGTTTACCTTATGGATTTTTTGGGGGATTATAATAAGAAAGAAATATGTCACATATACAAAATAATCCCACGATGCAAATATAAAAAATGAAATATTTATCTTTATAAAAAAATATCGTAAAATTATTATGACTGGACCGCAATTTTCAAAGCCAACATTGCATAATATATTATGCAATGTTCCGTTTACTGTTTCTCTCATTGTGTTGATAATTTTGCCAACCTTTGACACACAATATGAGAAAATTCCAATTCTCCTTACTCTGCCTATCTTTGTTGTTTCAGCTTTCGTATCTAATACATACGATGTATTACGCAGCAAGAAAACAATCCTTACAGTTCCCGTCTCGTTGTTGGTTTCCTCTTTTTTGCTTTATCGTTATATACACCACACAGATACAGCAACGCAATTATCTTTTGGTGGCGGTAATGTATTAGGGTGGATATTGTGTGGCATACTTTTGTTGCTGACCGCATTCATCTTCACATTTCTTCTCAACTGGATGCTGACACGAGATGATGACAGCCAAAGCGAGTTGTTTGAGCGTATTTTAAATAGTAAAGTACTTAGGGTAGTGGTGGTTTGCTGTGTTGTTGTGTCTGTCATAATATTCTCTGTGTCAATCTTTAATCCATATTTTACATACGATGAAAGTTTTACGTTACACCTTGTTTCGTTAGGTTTCGTTGATGGTATAGATATAACCGCCCATGATGTTCATCCGCCACTATATTACATTATGTTGAAAGTGTGGCTGTCCTTTTTGTCGTTCGGTTCAAATGATATTTATGTCCGCACCGTATTGTCACGGCTACTTTCTTTTGTCGCATACGTGCTTACTGGTTTGATGTGTTGGAGGAAAATCCATAGGGGGGGGGAATATTATGTACATTGGCTGTTGTTGTTATTCTTCTGTGCGTTTTCCGTTATCTTCCGATATGGTGTGGAAATACGCATGTATAGTTGGGCGCTGTTTTTCGTCACCGCAACTTTTCTTTATGCTCGTGATGCGATACATGGGATAAACGGTTGGAAGACATGGATTATCATTATATTCTTCTCAGTCTGCTCTGCCTATACACACAATTTTGCTCTCATTTCCGTCTCTGTAATATGGATTATTTTGTTGGTATGGTTTTGCCTGCGCGACAGACGAATGCTATTGAGATGGAGTGTGTGCGCCGTTATTTTCGCAATTGTATATCTTCCATGGATGATAGTTCTGTTGCGACAGATGCAACACATATCCTCAAATTATTGGATATCGTTCTCCACAGGAGAATTTCTCTATATTTTTTATTGTCTGCTTTTCCCAATGCATATTTTTCTGCCTTTTTTGTTTGTAAAGGCATTAAGGACAAGAGATGATCGGAAAATATCTTTTGACGATATAATGGGAATGATTGTGCCGATAGCCACTTTAGTTATAGGAGTGTCAGTATCTCTACTTTTCCGACCTATAATTGTTGCAAGATATTTAGTCCCATCATTATTCTGTATGTGTATTTCGTTGTTGTTTATCTTCCAGCATGCCAGGAGCAAGGAGAAATTCCTTTTCGTCTCAATGCTGTTATTTGCTTTTTTCGTCTCAAGTTACAATAAAGTAAATAACCTTGTAAGTGATTGTAGAAATATGAAAGCTATATGCCATTTTTTTTATGGAATTGACACAGATGTGGTATTTATATTCCCCACTTATACAGGAACAAAAGAGGCAGTGGTGTTTAGTAGCATGACAAAGAATGACATTGTGACGTTGAACGCTTACTATACGCCGCTACTTGGAAAACAGAAAAAAGCATTGATGTATCCAAACATTAAAAATTTTGATAACAAAGAAGTTATGTTGAAATATATTCGATCCTGCAAAAAACTATATTATGTGACATATAGTAATCTGGAAGAAGAAGCAGACTCCTTGATACCACCTGATTATACAATTGATTACGTTGTAGATTGTATTGGGGATTATAACAAGAAAAAAATATGTCACATATACAAACTAATTCCACGAAACTGACAAGAAGAATTAAGAATATCTTTTTAAACAAAAATATCGTAAAACTATTATGACTGGACCGTATTTTACTAAACCAAAATTGCGCAATATATTGTGTGATATTCCGTTGACAGCTTCCTTCTCTGTGTTAATAATATTGGCAACAATAGACACACAATTAGAGGAAATCTCAATTCTCCTTTGTCTGTCTATTTTCATTGTATCAGCATTCATACGTGGTGCATACGATGTATTATACAGCAAGAAAACATTCATTACAGTTCCTGTCTCGCTGTTGGTTTCCTCTTTTTTGCTTTATCGTTATATACACCACACAGATACAGCAACGCAATTATCTTTTGGTGGCGGTAATGTATTAGGGTGGATATTGTGTGGCATACTTTTGTTGCTGACCGCATTCATCTTCACATTTCTTCTCAACTGGATGCTGACACGAGATGATGACAGCCAAAGCGAGTTGTTTGAGCGTATTTTAAATAGTAAAGTACTTAGGGTAGTTGTGATTTGTTGCATTGTCGTATCTGCTATATTGTTCGCTATATCAATTTTCAATCCATTCTTCTGGCAAGATGAGATTTATGCAATCCGCCTTTCCTCATTGAATTTCACTGATAGTATCGACATAACCGCCCACGATGTTCACCCGCCATTATATTACATTATGTTGAAAGTGTGGCTATTCGTTTTATCATTCGGTACGAATGATATTTATGTCATTGCTGCATTGTCGCGGCTTTTCTCTGTTGTCGCCTACGTTCTTACCGCTTTGTTGTGCTTGAAAAAATCTATTGGGGGGGGTGATTTTTATGTACGTTGGCTATTGTTGTTATGCTTTTGTACCTCTTATGCACTCCTCACGTATGGCTTGGCAATACGCATGTATAGTTGGGCACTATTCTTCGTAACTGCATCTTTCCTTTATGCACGCGAAGCGATGCATGGAAGAAACGGTTGGAAAACGTGGATTATCATTACATTCTTTTCTATCTGCGCAGCCTACACACACAACTTTGCTCTAATTTCTGTTTCAATAATATGGCTTATCTTATTAGTATGGTTTTGCTTGTATAATAGACGTATTCTGCTGAGATGGGTCGTGTGCGCCGTCATTTTTGCAATGGCGTATCTTCCATGGATGACAGTTTTACTGCAACAGACACGACAGGTGTTCGCAAATTATTGGATAACTCTCACTATAATTGATTTATCAAGATTTTTGATTTATCTATTGCTAC
>JAJPYV010000338.1 GCA_021204735.1 Prevotella sp. | reverse complement strand
ATTTAAAAAAGGTTTCCGAATGGAAACCTTTTTTACTATTTCTTGCTTGCAACAGGATTTCTTCTCTCCTTGATGCGTGCTTTCTTACCTGTAAGTTTGCGGAGGTAATACAGTTTGGCGCGGCGAACCTTACCATACTTGTTAATCTGAATGCTATCGATGTTCGGAGACTCGATAGGGAATATACGCTCAACACCGACAGTGCCAGACATTTTGCGCACTGTGAAACGCTTCTTGTCACCATGGCCGCAGATACGGATAACTACACCACGGTAGAGCTGGATACGCTCCTTTGAGCCCTCTATAATCTTGTAAGCGACAGTAATAGTGTCACCTGGCCTGAACACCGGGAATTGCTTACCGGTTGCAAATGCTTCTTCAGCAACTTTAATTAAATCCATTTTATATGATAATTAAATTGTTCATTTGTCCCAACGTAACATAACAAGGCTACTCATCTTCCTGTCAGCGATTACGCCGAAAGCGGTTGCAAAGGTAATACATTTTCGTTTCATTACCAAGAGTAACATGATTTTTTTATAATTTTCTTTGTGTACTTTTTGTTTTTAACTACCTTTGCAACAGAGAATAATGAAATTTTCAAGCACGCAAACAAAGCGGAAAAAAGAGATTTTTACTATGAAAAAGAGAGATATTATCAGTGGAATTGCAGTCGTATTGTTGACATTATCTTCCTGCTCATCCCAATATCAGGTTACAAGTGTCAATAGGTCGAGAATACTCATAGATTCTAAATATGATGCCACACAAGACCAGGAAATCGCCACATTCATGCAGCCCTACAAGCAGAGCGTAGACAGTATTATGGGACCAGTTGTGGGGCGTGCCGCAAAGTATATGGCAGTCGTGCGACCAGAGAGCACCTTGTCAAATCTTCTTGCCGACATATTAGTATGGAGCGGAAGATTGTACGATGAACAACCGGTATTTGCCGTTTACAACATGGGAGGAATGCGGGCAGCAATAGCAGAAGGCGACATAACCTACGGAGACGTTCTCGATGTCGCACCATTCGAGAACAAGATATGTTTCGTTACCCTGCATGGTGACAAGGTATTAGAGCTGTTCCGTCAGATAGCCTCTGTTGGCGGCGAGGCAGTAAGTCATGGTGTCGAAATCGTAATCGGCAAGGGAGGCAGTCTTGTATCGGCACGGTTGAACGGAGAGGAGATAGACCCGAATGCAGACTATCGTGTTGCGACAATCGACTATGTGGCACAAGGCAATGACAAGTTGGAGGCATTCAAGAGTTCCACCAACATCAACTCGCCTGAAAGTGAGGAGAACAACGTGCGCTATATCATAGTGAAATACATGAAGGAAAAGACGGCAGCGGGCGAGGTAATTGACGCCGAAATAGAAGGAAGGATTAAATACGAGAACAAATGAGACGCATAATAATAACCATAACAATAGTAATGGCATTGGCACTGAATGTCGATGCCAAGAAAAAGCAAGTTGTGATACTGCACACCAACGATACCCACAGTTGCATATATCCCCTCAACCCTACCCTTGCAGACACGCTCCTTGCAGGCAGAGGTGGTTTTATCCGCAGGGCAGAGATGATAAAGCAGCAACGGGAAGAAAATCCCAACCTGTTGCTCATCGACAGTGGCGACTTCTCGCAGGGATCGCCTTATTATACAATGTACAAGGGCGATGTGGAGATAGGACTGATGAACAGGATGGGATATGACGCAGCAACCATCGGCAACCATGAGTTTGACTTCGGTGTTGAGAATATGGCAAGGATATTCAAGGAGGCAAACTTCCCGGTAGTTTGTGCCAACTATGATTTCATTGGAACATCGCTTGAAGGCATTGTGAAACCATACGTGATATTAAAGAAGAATGGATTGAAGATAGGACTGTTCGGTATCTCTCCCCAATTAGAAGGGTTGGTATTTGCCAAAACTTGTGAGGGAGTAACCTACAACGACCCGATAACAAAAGCCAACGAAGTGGCAGACATACTGAAAAACAAGGAGAAATGCGACATCGTAATCTGCATATCCCATTTGGGATGGAACATCGGAGGCATTGACGACAACAAACTAATGGCACAGACAAGGAATATCGACCTTGTTCTCGGCGGCCACTCGCATACCTACCTTGAAACAATCCAGTATGTAAAGAACCTTGACGGCAAGGAAATCCCTAACGACCAGAACGGCAAGAGCGGTATTTTCGTAGGAAAGATTGTGCTTGACATTGACAAAGCAAAGAAGTAAAACACAGTCTTTTTTCTTCCGCAATGTAATAATCAAGGTCAACGTGCCGTTATAATAAGTACGATGAGAAAACTGCTTTCCATAATCGTTCTTCTTGCCATAGTGCTCAGCGTGGAAGCCCAAAACAGCAAAGTCAAGAACAAGCCATACATCGACCTGCGGCCATTCCATTTCGGAGTGGTTGTAGGCATGCACCTGCAAGACATCAAAATGCTGAACGTGGGACCGCAGTTGATAATGAGCGATGATGGAACCACGGTAGAGAAGGTGATTACCTGCGACCAAGACAGGTGGGACCCAGGATTTACAGTAGGCGTGTTAGGAGAGTGCCGACTTAGTGACAACTTCGCATTCAGGATTTCCCCTGCAATGTATTTCGGCAACAAGCACATCACATTCATAAACATGACCGACCATTTGGAGAACGGACAGCCGATAACGCAAAATCAGGACATGAAGAATGTGTACATATCCGCAGCGTTAGACCTGCTGTTCAGTGCGCCCCGATACAACAATGTGCGCCCTTACATAGTTTGCGGCTTGAATCCGATGATGAACCTGTCAGGAAAGGACAGCGATTATCTCAAACTGAAAGGTTATGACGTATTCTTCGAGATTGGATTGGGAAACAGTTTTTATCTGCCGTTCTTCAAGTTCCGCACCGAACTGAAATTCTGCTATGGCCTTATCAACAGTCTTGACACAGGGCATGCCGACCGACTGAAAGATGCCAACATGAAGATGTACGCCACTTCCGTGAAAGAGGCACACAGCAAAATGGTAGTATTGTCATTTTATTTCGAGTGACGATTGCAGAAATATATAATAAGGTGTCTGCGAAAAAATGATACCTAAAAACAATGAACCACAAAATCCTTAAACGTTAAATAAGACAAAAATAGATACCTAAAAATAGGTATGTAAAATAAAATTATTATCTTTGCAAAGTACAAAAAAGTACAAGAACATTATTAACATTAAAAATTGATATTATCATGGCTTACGTAATTGGTGATGATTGTATTGCTTGCGGCACTTGTATTGATGAGTGCCCATCAGGAGCAATATCAGAAGGTGACAAGTATTCAATTGACCCAGATGTTTGCACAGAGTGCGGAACTTGTGCTGACGTTTGTCCTTCAGAGGCTATCAGCCTTCCATAAGGAACAACATTTGAAGAAAGAAAACAGGCAGGGCAATCGGAAGATTGCCCTGTTCTGCGAAATGCCCTATGCTCACTTCGTTCGCAAAATAAAAAATAAAAAATAAAAAATAAAAGATTCGTTTTTGCTTGCGACTTTGCTTGGCTTCTTGCTTGAGATTACAGTAGAATATTACTATTGATGGAGTTTTTATTAAGTTTTGGTGGTGATAGCTGTTTTTTTTGTAACTTTGTGGAAGCTAAATAAAACTAATCATTAAAAACCAGAGATATGCCAGTAAAAGTAGCTTTTTTCGATGCAAAGAGTTATGACCGAGAATCGTTTGACAGGGTAAACGAGAATTTCGGTTTTGAGATGCACTACAGCAAGGACCGTCTTACAGCTCACAGTGTCCATGCATCACAAGGAATGGATGTAGTGTGTATATTCGTCAACGCAGAATGCGACGCATACGTAATTGACCAGTTGGTAAACAACGGAGTAAAACTAATCGCATTGAGGTGCGCAGGATTCAACAATGTGGACCTGAATGCCGCCAAAGGGAGGATAAAGGTAGTTAGAGTGCCGGCATATTCACCGCATGCCGTAGCGGAGTATGCCATGACATTGATGTTGAGCCTTAACCGCAAAGTTTACCGCTCTGTGTACAGAACCCGTGAAGGAAATTTCAAGTTGAAAGGGCTCCTTGGATTTGACATGTACGGCAAGACAGTGGGAATTGTTGGAATGGGGCGCATTGCAAAGGAACTTATTAAAATCGTGAAAGGTTTCGGAATGAACGTCCTTGCATACGATTTGTATCCTGACATGCAATTCGCCAAGGAACAGGGAGTAAAAATGGTAACCCTTGATGAACTCTATGCAAATAGCGACATCATATCCCTACACTGCCCATTGACAGACGAGACGAAATTCCTTATAAACAAGGAGAGCATCGCAAAGATGAAAAAGGGCGTGATGATAATCAATACAGGTAGGGGAAAACTGATTAAGACAGAAGATCTCATTGAAGGACTAAGGAGCAATGCCGTTGGATCTGCCGGACTTGACGTGTACGAGGAGGAACAGAAATTCTTCTATGAGGACCGCAGTGACAAGATGATTGACGACGACAAACTCAGTCTTCTGCTCATGATGCCCAACGTGATTGTTACCTCCCACCAAGCCTTTTTCACAAGAGAAGCCATGCGCAATATCGCAGAAACGACTTTGGAAAATATCCGTGACTGGGCAGAAGG
>JAJPYV010000127.1 GCA_021204735.1 Prevotella sp. | reverse complement strand
ATGGTCCCGTAGCTTAGCTGAATAGAGCGTCAGATTCCGGTTCTGAAGGTCATGGGTTTGAATCCCATCGGGATCACATAGAGGAAAACTATTAAAAACAAGCATAAACATTTATCGGTTAGCCTAAAATAGCAATCTCACAAATATGGCAGAATACATCGTATCGGCACGTAAGTACAGACCTATGACATTTGACAGTGTTGTAGGACAAAAGGCTCTGACTACAACGCTCAAGATTGCGGTAAAGAGTGGGAAGTTGGCACACGCCTACCTCTTCTGCGGGCCAAGAGGTGTGGGTAAGACTACGTGCGCTCGTATTTTCGCCAAGGCTATAAACTGTGAGAACCCATCGACTGATGGAGAGCCCTGCGAGGTTTGCGAGAGTTGCAAGGCTTTCAACGAGCAACGCTCATACAATATCTTCGAACTCGACGCTGCAAGTAACAATGGTGTGGAACAAATCAAGTCTCTAATCGAGCAGACACGCATACCACCTCAGGTTGGAAGATACAAGGTATTCATTATCGATGAGGTACACATGCTGTCAACGGCAGCATTCAATGCTTTCCTAAAAACACTTGAAGAACCGCCTGCAAACGTAATATTCATACTTGCGACAACTGAAAAGCACAAGATACTCCCTACTATAATATCACGCTGCCAGATATACGACTTTGAACGTATGTCTGTACCTAACATCATCAATCATCTGAAAATGGTGGCAGAGAAAGAGGGCATAACATACGAGGAGGAAGCTCTCAACGTAATAGCGGAAAAGGCAGACGGCGGTATGAGGGATGCTCTCTCTGTATTTGATCAGGCAGTAAGTTTCTGTCAGGGTAATATCACGTACAAAAAAGTAATAGAAGACTTGAACGTGCTTGATACCGACAACTATTTCGATATCATTGACTACTGTTTGAATAACGATACTTTCAATGTAATGGTTCTGCTAAACAATATATTAAACCAAGGCTTCGATGGAGGTCGGTTGATTGGCGGTTTGGCTGTGCATGTGAGAAATTTACTCATGGCAAAGGACAAAGCAACTTTGTCGTTACTGCAAATGAGTCAACGACAAATTGAACGTTACAAGGAACAAGCTAAGAATTGCCCTGTTCTTTTCCTTTACAACGCTCTGAAAATAATGAACGACTGCGATATCAACTATCGTCAGAGTAGCAACAAAAGGTTACTCGTGGAACTCACGTTGATAGAAATAGCACAAATAATACAGTCTGATGGAAATAGCATTATCTCTGAGCAAAGTCATAGGAAATTGGAGCCGGTGTTCACTGGGCAGAAATCAGCCCCATCTACAAAGACTAAACAAGTATCCATTACTACTCCATCTTCAGAAAATAAACCTGTCGCAAAAGAAGCAATTAAAACTACTGAAAATAACAATGACACCAATGTAGTAGCTGAAAGCAATCCACAGGTACAGCCTAACTCTAAACCTACGAAATTAAAGGGCATGACCAACTCATTCTCTAACATGTTACAAAAAAATGAGGATAAGACTCAGTCAACCGATGATGTCGCTGAAATAAAGGAGGATGGCGAAAAACAGCAGTTCAATGATGAAAAGTTGGCACTTGAATGGACTATGATGTGCAACCGCATGCCTAAAAATTTGATTGGTTTAGCATCAAGACTGAAGAATGTCACACCAACAATAAAAGAATATCCGAATATTGAGATTGTCGTAGACAACCAACTTCTCCTTGATGATATGCTCAAGATAAAAAACCGTATACTCAAGACACTGGTAATCAATCTTAAAAACAGCGACATTACAATCAACTACAGACTTGCAAAACCAGAGGAGATAAAGCACATCCCTACCAATCAAGAACGGTTTGATGAACTTAAAGAAAACAACAAAGCATTCAAGGAAATGACCGATATGCTTGATTTGGTGCTTGAATAATATAAATAAAATGTTTTAACAATAGTGTTAAAACATTTTATTTATATCCATACTTAGGAAATCTTCTGCCAACATTCCACCATCACCAACAATAAGTGCTAACTTTGGCTTGAAAACCTCCTTGAACTTCTCCAATCCTTCCGTACGTTTCTCAGCATTACTCTTAACCTCAATGGCAATAACCGAACCCTTCTTCCGCAAAATATAATCCACCTCATCATTACGGTCTCGCCAATAGAAAACATCTAAACGATGGATAAATGCCTGACTGACAAGATAAGCACCAATTCCTGATTCAAAGATATGTCCCCATGCCTTACGGTTGAGAACTGCCTGTTCGAATGTCAATGGACTATACACCATCTTCAAGGCATTATTGTAAACCTGAAGTTTCGGAATACTCGCCCTTCTTCTTGCCATATCAATGCTGTATTTCTGCAGTCCGCAGAGCATTCCACTTTCATCCAACAGATTTAGATAACCAGCCAACGTTGACGTGTTACCTGCATCCTGCAACGCTCCTATCATCTTATTCAATGATAGTATCCTGCCCGAATATGCAGCTCCTAATTCGAAAGTCTGCCTAAATAATGAAGGTTTACTAATAGGGGTATCTAATAACACATCCTTATTCAAAGTAGCATCGATTATAGATGATTGGATATATTGCTGATAACGATCATTATCTCCAATCAACGAGGCAGCACCGGGATAACCACCATAGAAAATATATTGGTCAAGAGTGAAACCGAAACACTCCTTCATTTCCTTGTAGCTCCAATGACTCATGCGAATTTCCTCAAACCGTCCCGCCAAAGACTCTGACAATCCCTTGAATAACATTACTCTACTGCTGCCAAGAAGCAGCACTTTGATATTACGATTATTAAAAGTATCATCATCCCACTCTTTCTTTACCACCTCACCCCAATTTGATATCTTCTGTATCTCATCAATAACGAGAATTATACAATCCAAATGGTTACCATCCATCAAACTGCGTGCTACTGCCCAACAGTTGGAGATCCACGCACTATTTGTAGTAGGAACATTGTCAGCAGAAAAAGATTTATACGGTTCTGTTAAGTCATTAAGCACTTGCTCTACTACTTTTGTTTTCCCAATCTGACGAGCACCCATTACAACTTGAATGAACTTTCTTGGTTCTTCAAGTCTGTTCTTAATTACCTGATATTCAGCTCTTTTATACATATTATTACATTTTACGCAGTGCATTGAGATATTTATCGCAGCGCATTGAGATATTTATCGCAGTATATTGAGATATTTATCGCAGTATATTGAGATATTTATCGCAGTACATTGAGATATTTATCGCAGTACATTGAGATATTTATCGCAGTGTATTGCGTAATTTTACGCACTGCAAAGATAATAAATATTTTGTAACATCAAAAATATATTTCATTATCCTCAAAATATCATTTCACTATACATGTTCCCATTCTCAATTATAATGTATGTGTGGAATGATAAAAGAGGAGCGTCAAAAATCAATAACGACACTTCCTCTTTATACTATATTTTCTGTTCCGATAGGTGAACAGAATATCTATAAAAACATCAAATAAGATTCATTCCAAGTTTTTCGCACGCTTTCATCATATCTTCTGGCCATATACTTGCCTGAATCTCACCCACGTGAGCTTTATGCAGCAGTACCATACACAAACGACTTTGACCAATACCTCCACCTATACTCTGGGGCAGTTCGCCAGCCAACAATCTCTTGTGGAAATACAGTTTTTCTCGTTCTTCTTTGCCAGAGATTTTGAGTTGGCGCAACAGAGCCTCCTTGTTCACACGAATACCCATTGAAGATAGTTCAACAGCACAATCGAGAATAGGATACCAGATAAGGATATCCCCATTAAGTCCCTTCCTGCCGTCAGAATTTTCCGTTGTCCAATCATCATAGTCAGGTGCACGCCCATCATGCGGTTCACCGTTTGCCAATTTATCACCAATACCGATAATAAATACAGCACCATATTTCTTACAAATAAGGTTCTCTCGTTCTTTCACACTCTTGTCAGGGTACATCTCAAGAAGTTCCTCACTGTGTATAAAATGTATTTCAGAAGGCAAAAACGGTTTTACGTTGGAATAGCTCTCGCAAACAAGAAACTCTGTACGCAAAATTGCAGCGTAGATACGTCTTACGATATTTTTCAGAAAGTCAAGATTGCGTTGTTCTTCTGTAATCACCTCTTCCCAGTCCCACTGATCAACATACAATGAATGGAGATTGTCAAGTTCCTCGTCAGCACGTATAGCGTTCATATCGGCATAAACGCCATAACCTGGTTGCACACCATACTCTGCAAGAGTAAGTCGCTTCCATTTTGCCAAAGAATGCACAACCTCAGCCTTTGCCTCTCCAAGATCCTTCACTGGAAACGTTACAGGACGCTCTACTCCATTCAAGTCATCATTGATTCCAAGACCTTTTAATACAAAAAGCGGAGCTGTAACACGTCTCAGACGCAATTCTGTAGAAAGGTTCTGCTGGAAAAACTCCTTAATCAATTTAATCCCCTGCTCCGTCTGGTGAATGTCCAGAAGAGCCTCATAGTTAATGGGTTTTATCAGTTTACTCATGATTTTAAATTATACTTCTTCCTTTAGATTGGCTGCAAAGGTATAAAAACATTATTAAAAAGCAAGAAAAATGAGATTAAAAATTGCAAATTGTCATGTTAATCAGTTTATTAAATATCAGTTTGCATTAAAAAGCATATTATAAGTT
>JAJPYV010000263.1 GCA_021204735.1 Prevotella sp. | reverse complement strand
ACACACGGCAAGATGTTTACCATTGACAGAGATACACACGATAGCAAACGCTTAGACATCAACAACCTCGAATGGCATTATCTCAACGGCACGGGTGATTTCAATTCCAAGGAAGTAACCGCTTTAAGAGACGAATCAGACATTATTATCACAAACCCACCATTTTCGAAGTTTAGAAAATTCGTCAAATGGATATTTGATGGAGGGAAGAATTTCCTTATCATTGGTAACAAGAACGCCATAACCTATAAAGAGGTGTATCCACTTGTGAAAGATAACAAGATGTGGATAGGCGTTACACCGATGTCGAAAGACCTGCATTTTTTCATACCACAATACTATATCAATAGCGTGAAGGAAGCCAATAGAACATCTGCCATTGCCATTGAGGATGGAAACATCTTGGGAAGAAGTCCCGCAGTGTGGTTCACTAACTTAGAACACGGTCGCCGCCACGAGCCGTTACAATTGCTTACGATGGCGGATAACATCAAGTATAGTCGCCACAAAGAGATAAGAGGCATAGGCTACAAAAAATACGACAACTACGATGCGATAGATATCCCTTTCACAGATGCTATTCCTGCCGACTACAATGGGGTCATGGGTGTGCCTATTACATTCCTTGATAAATACTGCCCTGATCAGTTCGAAATAATCAAATTCAGAAAAGGTAATGATGATAAAGACTTAGTTTATACCGATAAAGGGGAAAAAATATCACCTTATTTCAGAATACTCATACGTCAACGTTAATAAATGACACATGCACGAATATTAATTCGAAAAATCATATAACAATGAAAACGACATTACGTACCGATATAACAGTAAGAGACATCTGCAATGGCTTTGTCTATAATGAATTCGAGGGCAAGGGACTCTTCGGCATGGGTGGACAGCTTACCATTCAGCCTGAATATCAGCGCAACTATATCTATATGCAAAAAGGCAGGGAGAAAGCTGTAATCAATAGCGTGCTGAAGAAATACCCACTTGGAATAATCTATTTCGTGAAAAACACCAACGGCTCACTTGAAGTGCTTGATGGGCAGCAACGCATTACGTCTCTTGGACGCTTCGTGACTCAGAAGTTTGCCATTACAGACGAAAACGGCAACGAGCATAATTTCGGTGGACTGAACAGTGAGGAGCAACAGCTAATACTTAATACCCCTCTGTTGGTTTATGAATGTGAGGGAACAGAGAAAGATATAAAAGAGTGGTTCGAGATAATCAACATCGCAGGTGTACCGCTCAAGCAACAGGAATTGCACAACGCTATCTATTCTGGACCATTCGTCACGGCGGCAAAAAAGATTTTCAGTAATTCAAACGACCCACGCATACAGAAATGGAGCAGTTTTATAAAAGGTGATGTTACCCGGCAGGACTATTTGGAGTGTGCCCTCGACTGGGTGAGCAATGGCAACATAACCAAATACATGAGTGAGCACCGCTATGATGACAATATCAACGAACTGATGATGTATTTCAACAGCGTAATTGACTGGATTGACAGCGTATTCGCTGAAGTAAAACCTGATATGCAGGGCTTGAAATGGGGTAATCTTTACAGGAATTACCACGAAAAGCCGTATGACAAGGAGTATATCCGCAAGCGTGTGAATGAGTTGTATGCCGATGACAGCGTAACCGACCACAAGGGCATTTTCGAGTACGTCCTCGGTGGAGAACTTGTTCCAAGTCTTCTGAACATACGGGTGTTTGAGAACAAGACAAAGAAAAAAGTTTATGAAAAACAGACAGCAGAAGCAATTCACAAAGGCATCAGCAACTGCCCACTTTGCACCTTATCCAACACTACCAACAAAAACAAAATTTGGAAGCTCAACGAGATGGATGCCGACCACGTTACTGCATGGAGCAAAGGTGGGGAGACAACAGAGGAGAACTGCCAAATGTTATGTAAGACACACAACCGGGCAAAGGGAAACAGATAAAAACGGATTCTTACCTCTTTCCACCAAAGCCGCCTTTGCCACCGCCGCCAGATGACCTGCTTCCACCGCTTGACGATTTGCCAGATGAAGAACTATGACTTACGGATGGTTTAGAGCTGCCACTGCTATGGGAAACGGAGCTGCTTGAAGGGCGACTAACTTTGTTGCCACTTACTCTGCCGCCTGATGATGACCTGACACTCGGTGATGAGCTTCTACTTACGGAAGACGATGAACTGCTGCCTATTTTTGATGTAGAACTGCTACTTGTTCTTGGAGTGAACGTGCTACTTGGCTGTCTCTGAGTTGAACTGCTGACAGACGGTCTTGTGGTTGACGTACGGATACCACTACTGCTCGTACTTCTACCCGTGTTTGGCCTTACCGTTGTCCGGGTACTACTCTCGCGACTGACTCTACCCGTAGTGCTACCATTGTTATTGCCACCAAATGATGATGGGCGGTTTGTATTACTACTTCGTATTGATGATGTCGACGAGGATGGCCTATTGTTTACACCAGTGCCGCTACCACTACGATTACCGCCAAAGTTAGATGACGGACGGTTAGTACTGCTGTTATTCTGTGTTGGTGAGGAAGTCCTATTATTCGTATTGCTTCGTCTGCCAGAGAAATTCCCAGTAGTACGACCTGAAGACGAGTTGCTTCTGTTTGCTGAACTTGAACCAAGTCGTGCACCCTTGAACTCTCCACGATCGAAGCGGTCTTTCATGCCACTACCAGTACTTACACCACCATGATTGAACGTGCGCCCCTGATACCAACTGCGTCCACCATTCATAGCCCAACTATGAGCACCACGGTAGGTACTGTAAATGGCTGGCCTGCCGAAAAAAAAGTAATCACGCCTTGGATAATGAGCATATATTGCGAAATGCCATAATCCATCCAACCAATAAATTGGACGATAGAAATAACTTGCTGCACAGAAAGCACTGTATTGCCAATCGAGCAATATATAACTTAAATCTAAGTTGCGCCTCGTCCAATACATTCCGTAAAGATCATCATACGAGTTGATACTCATAAGATAATCAAGGTTGACCTCGTAAGCGGCATCATACTGCTCTTCCGTGAGGTTAAGTTCGTATGCCATCTTATCTGTTAGGAACAATGCCTGATCACGAGCCTGCTCATAACTCATTGCTTTTGCTGACGATGTCAATGCAATGAAAAGTATAAAGGATAATATCTTTTTCATAATGCTTCGCAAATTAAAAATTATAAATTAAAAATTATAAATTCACTATTGCTTGCGTTTATCGCTTGCGTTTGTGCAAAGTAACGAAGAAAAAACTACCTGTCAAACGGTTTTTCCCTAACATACGTGAGGAAAAACCCTACAATGAAAAGTCTGCGACATTTCAAACTTAAAATTACATCCTCCCTCAAACAAGAATGAATTTTTATTTTTTATTTCTTATTTTGCACGAAGTGCACCCATATTCTCGTATCTGCGACGCATGAAGCGGTTGTGGATGTTCCTTATCCAAAGGGGATGAAAGATTATAAAAAGCAGACCTATTATGAGGAGGATAATGCAAGCGACATCCTCGGAGAACAGACTTTTAAGTAGGAGTATGAACAAAATAGGGATAAACATTACGAGCAGTTCCACGACAATTTGGAAATAGTTATTCATATTTACCTTTGCCGTCAACTTTGAGTTCAAAGGAATGGTCTGTTTGTTGTAAACCGCCATCTGCATAAGTAGACAATAGCCAGGACCTGCCACAAAACATGCCATTGAAAGGAGCATTAGAAATGATTCCCTGCCTGTAAACACAGTTACGAGAAGTAAAAGAAAAGGTATAATCAGCAGTGAGACATAAAGATAATATTTCGCTTTAAGCAGTGAGTATATATTTTCCTTGTGTACCATCAGCAGGTCAATGTAGTTGCCTTCCGCACCCATTATCTTAATAAGGA
This sequence comes from Prevotella sp., assembly GCA_021204735.1. Taxonomy (GTDB): domain Bacteria; phylum Bacteroidota; class Bacteroidia; order Bacteroidales; family Bacteroidaceae; genus Prevotella. The sequence continues at coordinate 812 of JAJPYV010000263.1, read as the reverse complement.
GCATAGCGCCATAAACCACGAACGCAAAGACAATACAGAAAGCCCGCATAAAACTGATTTCATACAAATCGGTAAGTATGGCAAGACTGTAGATTACAATTATCAATGTACTGAAGATGAACGATTTACGCAAATTTTTGTTTCGCAACAGGCTCTTTATTTCAAGTTTAATGTATTGTCCTGTCTCTCCATACTTATCAAATAAACGAAGTCCTGTTACCTTCCTTAATTTCACGCTTTCCTGATTGGCATTTTCCAAATAGACAAAATGATACTGCATCCGCTTGTTAACCTCAAAGAAAACCCAAAGAACTAAAAAGAGAGATATATAAGCTATTGGATTCCAGAAAGTAAACGCTGTGCCGATATAAGCAAAAGTATCAAACAGCAAATCAAAGTTGCTGAAATAAAGCGGTGAGAAAAGCACGCCATAAAACACAATTGGTAAAATCCACCACTTTATGCTCTTGTTGATGAGAGTGCGGACAAGCATGTACCACTGACTGTTGATTATCACCATTATTTGAAATGACACGACAAGTCCTAAGGAGGCAAAAAAGCCATCACTGAATAGGATTGTCATTATAGAATAAGGTATAGTTATCGCCAGCCATATCAGATTGCCTAACGCCAACATGCCAGAAATAACAAATACCTCAACACATGCGTATTTAGATATTGGCAAAAGGGAATATGGTTTAGTCAATTGCGCCGGTGTCTGCTGAACACCGAACCTAAATAAGAAATCAACAAGTAACAAAAAAGGGAGTATTCCGAAACACCTCTCGTATGGCGTGCATGTGTCCATGGCG
>JAJPYV010000257.1 GCA_021204735.1 Prevotella sp. | reverse complement strand
AGCAAACCGTCGACCTCAACGAGCAAGACAAGTAGTTCGAGCACAAGTAAACCATCAACTTCGACGAACAGAACATCAACATCCTCTAAGAGTAGTTCATCGTCAAAATCCTCATCTTCAGGAAATTTTGGTGGAAAGAGATGATAATTCATATATGCGTATATTAATAGTTGAAGATGACCTTACTTTCGCAACCATGATACAAACATGGTTGCGAAAGCATGGATATGAAGTGGAAAAAACAAGTTCTGTCGGAGCAGCTGCCAAACTCTTACTTGATGGAAAGATTTTCGACCTTGTACTTTCTGATCTTCGTTTGCCTGACCATGATGGTCTTTTCCTTTTGTCATGGATGCAGAAACACAATATGTCATGCCCTTTTATAGTTATGACCAATTATGCTGAAGTGCAGAATGCCGTACTCGCTATGAAGTCAGGAGCATGCGATTATATTGCAAAGCCTGTTCAGCCAGATATATTATTACAGAAAATAAGTGATGCAATAAATGATAATTCACAAATACAAACGGCAACACAACGACAGATACAAGACACTGTAAAACAAGGCAATATAGATAAACCTGCATCAATACCACGCTATATTGAGGGTAATAGTAATGCCTCAAAGCAAATCTATGAATATGTTTCCCTTGTTGCTCCTACATCAATGTCTGTTTTGATTCTTGGTGCAAGTGGTACTGGTAAGGAACATGCAGCCCGACAAATCCATGAACTTAGCAGTAGAAAAGACAAACCTTTTGTCGCATTAGATTGTGGGGCAGTGCCACGAGATGTTGCAGCCTCCGAATTTTTTGGTTATGTAAAGGGAGCCTTTACGGGTGCTACAACAAACAAGAAGGGTGCATTTGAGGAAGCTGATGGAGGCACGTTGTTCCTCGATGAGATAGGCAATCTATCCTACGATGTGCAAGTGCAATTATTGAGGGCTTTGCAAGAACGTAAAATCCGCCGACTTGGTTCAACACAGGAGATAAGTGTGGACATACGTCTTGTTTGTGCCACTAATGGTAACTTGGAACAAAATGTTGCAGACGGTAAGTTTCGTGAAGATCTCTATCACCGCATCAATGAGTTCACTCTCTACATACCAGAATTGAAAGATAGGGGAGATGATCTTTATATCTTTGCAGATTTTTTCCTAAAGCAGTCTAATGAGAATCTTGGGCGGAATATTATTGGTTTTGATGATAAGGCTTCAGAGATGCTTGCCCGATATTCATGGCCAGGCAATTTGCGTGAACTAAACAACGTGATAAAGCGTGCCACACTGCTTGCTAAAGGCAGTTATATTACTAAAGAAGATTTGGACCATTCAATGTCATCCTCTATCCATCAGGATGTGACAGTTACATTGCATGATGAGGATACAGAGATTGCACGTATAAAGTCAGCCTTACGCTCAACAGGAGGTAACAAGACACAAACAGCTAAAATGCTTGGTATAGACCGTAAGACACTTTACAACAAGATGCAAAAATACGGTTTACAGTCTTAATTCCCCATTTCCCCACTTTATTGTGGAAAAATTCCCCAACTGTTCCCCAGTTTCCCCAATTTAAAATTAGTCGTATTTTTATCTATATTATTGATTATCAATAATATAACTATTATGTCAACCTTTGGCACAGTGATTGTACTTTAATTAAGCGACATGATAAAGAATATAATAACAATCAAAACTATTAATTTATGAAAAAGTTATTTTTCGCAGCAGTAGCTGCATTGGCTTTAATTTCAGTAAGCAACGTTTTCGCAAGCAGGACTGCTGTAAATGATGACGAAGTAACGGGTAACACAGAGAATATCACTGTATGTGATACAATAGATTGTGACACTGTTGCAGTTGAGGTAGCTGAATAATAAAGTCTCAACAAGACACCCACAAGTTCAAATATAGTTTAATTATAGAGAAGTATTAGGTGTTTTTTACCGTGTTTGTCGCGTGATGCTACAGGCACGGTTTTTGTTGTTTATATCTGTTTCTTTATTAAATATGCCAATATGAAAGAGTAATTATTTTCTCTCTCATATAGTATTTTTTGCGTATTTTTTTTAATTTCGCAGTTATTAACCTACGGAAAGAATTATGTTTAAGTCTAACATTCCATTAAAGGTGGCTGTTGGCTACGTGTTTTTAGTGCTTGTTGTCTGTTTAGCCCTATGGCTTTTGTATGGTAACATGAAGTCCCTCATGCGCATTAATGATGAAGAACAATTGCTTATGGAGCGTAGATGCGTTGCAGACAGTTTGATAAACGGTTTTATGGATGTTGACAACAAGGGTCATTCCATAATGTTTGGTTTATCACATGATATGATTGAATTTGATTTTTCTCTCAACAATACCATAGACATTGCAGACCGATTGAAGGATATGACAGAAGAACCAGGTCAGAAACTGCGCATTGATACGCTGAAGATATTATTGTTGCAAAAGCGTAAAAATACAGCACTTATGATGACAGCTATGGCAAACGACAATTCCGGTAAATATTACAAAAATAGACTTAGTAATTTTCAAGAGGGTAAGGATTCAATGATGATATATACACATACTGCCGATACAACTAAAAACAGTGAGACAGTATATGAGATTGTCAAGACCAAAAAAGGTTTTTTCCCCCGTCTTGGTGATGCGTTCAGACGGCAGCATACCGACACTATGTTGATGTCACGTAACAGTAAGTTGGAGGTAGACTCTATTAAGCATAACATAGATGTTGCAGATTCAGTAGCAGACGTGCTTTCAGACATAAAAGTTGTGGAGGATAAACTTAGGAAGGAAGGACTTGATAAGATTTCGGCAAGACAAAAAAGTTTACAAATGGTAAGTGTAAACTTGGCAAGCAGAATTAGGCAGTTGCTCTATGATATCAGAAAAGGTGAGCAAGACTCGTTTAAGGCAGCAATAAATGGGGACATTGCTGAACGTCACAACACGATGATGAGAGTTTTGTTTTTGTCTGTAGTATCTCTTGTATTGTCAGTGATATTAGTTATTTATGTATGGAGAGATTCCCGTCGGGAACGCCATTATAGGGAGAATCTGGAGAATGCAAAGGCTGAGACAGAGCGGGTAATGGCTCAAAGGGAGAGACTGCTTCTTACGATAACGCACGACATCAAAGCACCTGCCGCTTCAATATCTGGTTTTGCAGAATTAATGGAAGGACAGACTGTTGATAAAAAGTTGCTTTCTTATCTTTCAAGTATTAAGCATTCTGCAATGCACTTGTTACATCTCATAGGTGAACTGCTTGATTATCACAGTCTTGAAGATGGTAAAATACTAATTCAATCTAATGATTTTAGTGCCAAGAGACTTGTTGTCGAATGTGTAGAAGAAATGCTTCCTCAAGCTAATTCAAAGCGTTTAGACCTTTCTTGCAATACAGATGGATGTGGAGAGTTCATTCTCCGCGGTGATGCCTTGCGTATAAGTCAGATTTTGGAAAACCTTCTTAGCAACGCTTTGAAATATACCTCCGAAGGCAGCGTCTCTGTTTCAGCTTTCGTTAGAGATGGCAAGTTGTGTATTAATGTTGCTGATACGGGTCAAGGTATGACTAAGGAAGAAAGTGAAAAGATATTTGAAGCTTTCACAAGGTTGCAAGATGCTCAAGGCATCGAGGGTGTTGGTCTGGGGTTGTCAATTACGAAGGAATTTGTACAACTACTTGGTGGTAGCATTAATTTATGGACGGAAAAGGGTAAGGGTACAGAATTTAGGGTGGCAATACCAGTAGAAGTAACAGATGAAAAAGAACTTCCTGTAGTACAAAAGTCACAAGAAAATTCTGATGACAATGTCATATTGTATAGTGATAGTAAGGAAATATTGGTTATAGATGATGATTCGTTGCAACTGCAATTACTATCGGAGATGCTTATTAGATTGACAAACGGAAAGTGGAATGTTACTGTTTGCAGACAGGTGGACGAAGGTTTGCATTTGCTTAGTAGTAAGCGGTTTGACCTCTTGATAACCGATATAGAAATGCCAGCCATGAGTGGTGAAGAACTTATTGGAAAGTTCGACCATACAGGCACTGTAATTGTTGGTATGACAGCTCATGAGCGTGATATAGAACCGGCTTTGTTATCTTCTGGTTTTGATGCTTGTTTGTTCAAGCCGTTTACAGTCAGGGAGTTAGCAGATGTACTCTCAAATGTTACAGGAGCTGATATAAAAATTACTAATTCAAAAACACCAAAAGTCGCAGAGCGTTTTTCTGCACTCACTGTTTTTGCAAGTGGTGATGAAGAAGCAGAATGCGAGATACTATCCTGTTTCAAGTACGATTTAGAACAAAATAAAATTTCGCTTCGTAGTGCTCTTGACACTAATGACCGTGATGAGATAGCACGTATAGCACATAAAGCCTTGCCATCAATATCTTTGGTAAATACAGATGCTGCTGAAATGTTAAAACATCTGTCGCCAAAGGAAATAGAAAAAGTTACAGATACTGACTTGAAAAAATATGTTGACGCAGTAATGAGGGAAATGGAAAATCTTATAAATGAATTGGTTTTCGTAAAATAAAAACTTAAAAAAATAAATTTATCTATTATTTTCTCGAAAAAAAGTGTAATTTTGCATTCTCATTCTTTTATTTTATGAATGCTTTTATAATGCAAATGGATAAGAATTGATTACGAAAATGGCTAAGAAAGACGACGAACCTACCCCGATGATGAAACAGTT
>JAJPYV010000417.1 GCA_021204735.1 Prevotella sp. | reverse complement strand
CAAACATGCAATATAATCAGAATGAGAATATTGTTATACATCGTGGTTTGTTGAAAGCATTGCAGTTACGGTGATAGATTAACATAAAAGTAAGATAGATTAAAAAGAACCTGTTGCCATAGCAAACGGATTCAGGACAATAATTGTTAATAATCAATTCGTATGTTTTTATGAGAGACCGTTCCATGACAGCATTTCATTGAGAGGATTCGATAAAAGGACGTTTTAAAAATAGCAATTCTATGGCATATAAACTAACTGATGAGTTTATTTATCTTTGATGTCCTATGGTCATCTAACATAAAAACATCGATTTTGGCAATAATCCAATGAATAATCCAAGGGCGAACAGAATAGCCAACAATACCTTGTTCTTATATATACGGTCATTTATTACAATGGCTATAGGCATATATAGTTCAAGAGTGTTATTAAAAACATTGGGTATAGATGACTATGGCATTTACAATTTGGTTGGAGGTGTTGTTGCAATGTTTGTTTCGCTTAAAAACGTCTTTGCTTCTTCCGTGCAACGCTTCCTAAATTATGAAAAAGGTAAAGGTAATGATGAACGGGTAAAGAAAGTCTTCAATCTAAGCATGCTTATACATGTGTTGCTGGCTATATCCTTTGCCGTTATTGTTGAAGGTTTTGGACTTTGGTTTATTTCCCATCGATTGACCATTCCCGCAGGATCTCTTTCAGATGCCCTATTCGTATTTCATTGCTCAGTGTTCAACGCCGTCATTTTAATAATGACTTCACCGTATAATGCCGTCATAATAGCTAATGAGAGGATAAATGTTTTCGCATGGATTTCTGTTGCAGATGCGTTGTTAAAGCTCCTGATTATTTATATCGTACCTGTACTAATGTTTCATTATCTTAGAAGTTATGCTTCTTTAATGATGCTAATCGGGATAGCGAACATCATTTTCTGCATTAGTTATTGTCGCAAGTTCACTGAATGTACATATGCATTATTTTGGGATAAAAGTTTATTTGTGCAATTATTGTCATTCGCCGGTTGGAACTTTTTGGGTAGCACTGTTTTTTCGTTGGTAAGTGAAGGAGTGAATATCATTCTTAATATATTCGGAGGCGTTGCAATCAATGCAGCGCGGGGTATATCGAACCAAGTTAAAAACTCAATAAACACTTTTTCCAATAATCTTTTTGTAGCAATTCAGCCATTTGTCATTCAACAAGCCGCTTCCCAAGACAAAGATGTAATCTTTAGATATACTTTTAGAATATCACGCTTTATGTTTTTAATTGTATTGATGACCGTATTGCCGGTGATAATTTACTGTGATTCAATTCTAAAAGTTTGGCTCGTACATCCACCATATATGGCTTGCATTTTTTTGCAATTAATGCTCGTCAACCTGGCACAAAGATCGTTACATTCACCCTTAGACTTATTATTCAAGTCATTTGGGAACATCAAACTGTACCAGATTATTGACAGTGCCACTTTATTCTTGTCCTTACCGATAAGCTATGTGGCAATGCGATTAGGGCTGCCACTATATGCCGTATTTGCTGTCATGTGCATAGTGGAGGTGATTAATCTTATTTGTGTCCTTTCATGCGCACACATTCAATTAGGGCTAAGTTTAAGTGAATGGTTAAAACGTGTCGGCATCTATTGCTTGGGCGTCACAGTAGTTTTGGTAGCCCTTAATTTAATGATGGAGTTATTTATCCATCCTCACAAATTCTTTGAAGTGGCTTTTACTATAATACTACTCTTTGTTCTTGAAGCATTGTTTGCTTATTCATTATTGCTCAACAAACAAGATAAACATTTTGTTCAAGGGTATATTGGAAATAAGATAAAGAAACGTAGTCAAGAAAATATGATAGCAGATTAATTTGTGGATATATACTCCAGAACCCATAGCCAATAGGGTTTGAGATTTCTATCATCAACAAAAGTTTGGCTGGATATGGCGCGACCTTTCATTCACTTATCTAAACCTTTTAGCTTGAAACGAAATGCTTTTATATTTATCCATATTTCTTTTTAGCGTTTTATTCGCATTTTTTGCCGACTATACGCAAGGTAAAGCCCGCATTACATTCCTTATATGTACCGTCTTTATCCTTTCGATATTTGGCGGCTTGCGCGACATAGGTGTCGGCACCGATACCGTAACATATTCGTGGAGTTACTTTAATGTAGCCAAACACCTCTCTTCTTGGAGTGAGTTTCTCAAGTTGAGACAAGACAAGGCGTATGTATTGCTAAATTATCTCGCAACCAAATTGTCGAACAATATATGGATAGCCCATTTTCTTACCCAGCTTTTAACCAATGGCCTTATATTCATTGCGGCTTTTCTTACAAAAAAAATATACGGATTGAAACTATGGCTATTTACGCTTATATATTGTTTTATTTTTTACAACCAGACTTTCAACTTCATGCGCCAATACTGTGCAATGGCATTATTATTAGTAGGTTTTTATTATATACTCAATGAACGATGGAAAAACTATGCAATTTGCCAAGTCATAGCATTTTTCTTCCATTCAAGCTCGTTAGTGTTTGTTTTAATTCCATTTATTTACTATATATGTACAAAAGGCTACAAAAACAGGATACTATTATATCTGATGATATGCGTTTTGGCATTGTTTGTTTTCCTTCTGCCAATATATTATTATGATATATTAAGATACGTGCATTCGATGGATATCGTCAGCGACGTATATGCAACCCGCTATGGAGAAGGAGACAAGTATGGGGCTCGTGAAGGAGTGCGGAAATCACTTGTACTTATTCTGCTTTATGTTTTATACCTTATTTATATTGCTTATAAGCGTACGATAATGGACAGGCGTTACACCGTATTCCTGCTCTCTTTAAGTCTGCTTTTTATAGCTTTTTATACCCTTTCATTTAGGTCCATCTATTTGTATCGGTTAGCATTGTATTTTTATCTGCCCATAATGCTATTCACGGGCATCATTGTCAGTTCCAAGAAAGTCTCACATCCGGAAAGGATTGGTTTTCTCTTGTTGTTATTTCTTGACTGGTATGTATATGTCGTGTTACACAATGGATCGGGGGCTTTCCCGTACCGTTCCTTAATACTTGGGATATAAACATGATTTCACCCAAAGTCAGCATTATTGTGCCTGTATATAACTCTGGAGCCAGTTTGAGAAAGTGTATAGGCAGTATATTGGAGCAATCATATACAAATTTTGAATTGCTGCTCATTGATGATGGCAGCACGGATTCATCATCAATCTTATGTGAAGAGTTTGCCTCGCTGGATGATAGAATCAGAACCTTTCATAAAGATAACGGCGGCGTAAGTTCAGCCCGTAATATGGGATTGGAAAACGCTGTTGGTGAATGGGTGGCATTTGTAGACAGTGATGATTGGCTGCAAAAAGATTATCTTTCCAATCTTATGAGATGTCTGGATTATCCTTTTATTGTGGGAGGGTTCAAACGTTTCGGCGAGATAGTGGATGAGTCGGTTCCTGCTGGAACATATCCCGTGGATATTGCCCAAGATTTGCAAAAGATGTGGAATGCTTCCGTCAGTAAATTCATCTTCTGGTATGTTTGGGGAAAGATGTTTCGTCATGATTTGATTAGAGAAAACGGCATAGCATTTCAAGAAAAAATGAAATATAATGAGGACAACTGTTTCATATTAGAGTACATGAGCATTATAGATTCATTTTTATTTGTAGACCGTTCCGAATATATGCATTTGTTTGAAGGTGAAAGGTACCGTAAGTACAATATGGATTTCAGCACCTTTAAAATACACGTTGAACACCAGGAAAAAAGCTTCCAAAAATTAGAGAATAAAACAGGCCATCGGTATTCATTGGTAAGGCAAAACGTTCATCGCCGTTTTTTTGATTGTTTCATCTTTAATCTATTGAACAGGCCAACTTATTCTTTATATAAAATGGAAATTGACAGCTTCAAAGAATATGATAGAAATGGAACATATCTGGATGAGGTAAGTTATTCCATTCGCCGACGATGGCTACGGTTCTTGCTCTTCAAGATGCACGATTATATCGGATATACATTAAGACGTATCCTTTTGAAAGTTGCTTATTGAATCTATAAACTGATTAATAAGTATGACTAAAGTAATCACCTACGGCACCTACGACCTCCTTCACCAAGGCCACATCAACCTGCTCCAGCGTGCCAAAGCATTGGGAGACTACCTCATCGTGGGTGTGACCAACGACAACTTCGACCGTGACCGGGGGAAGCTGAACGTGCGCAACAACGTGTTGGAACGGGTGGAGGCCGTCAAGGCAACGGGAATTGCCGACAAGATAATCATCGAGGACTACGTGGGCCAGAAGATAGACGACATCCAGAAGTACGGTGTCGACATCTTCGCCATCGGTTCAGACTGGGTGGGAGCCTTCGACTACCTGAACGAATACTGCAAGGTAGTGTACCTGCCAAGGACCGAAGGCATCAGCAGCACCCAGTTGCGACGGGAGTTACAGACGACCGTTAAAGTGGGGATTGTAGGATGCGGCCGCATCGCGCCGAGATTCGTCAGCGAAGCCGCGTGCGTGAACGGCGTGGAGATTTCCACCGCTTACGACTTGAACCAAGAGAAGCTGTCCGCATTCGTAAAAGGGAACAACATACCCGAGGCCAGCTACAGTTATGAAGAACTCCTTTCCAAAACTGATGCCGTCTACATCGCCACCCCGCACCTCTCCCATTACGGCCTGA
>JAJPYV010000030.1 GCA_021204735.1 Prevotella sp. | reverse complement strand
GTATTAACCTCAATTTCTGATAATTGGATTTGACGGTTATGCTAAATCTGTATTTATAAATAAATTTCTAATATTTAAAGGATATAACGATGAAAAATATATTTTTAAAGACAATTGCTGCTGCTCTGGTTTCCTTCGGAATGGTTAGTTGCGCAGACGATTTGAATATAAGCTCCATTGATCCTCAAACTTCCGCCTCTGTATCTGATCCAATGAGCTTTTTAGCTAAATGCTATGGCACTTTGGGCCTTACCGGGCAACAGGGGGCTTCTGGCAATGGTGACCTTAGTGATGATGAGGGTGAATCTGGATTCTACCGTACTACTTTCAACTGCATGGAGTTGCCTACTGATGAGTGTATATGGGCATGGCAGACTGACTCTGACATTCCGCAACTTACTAATATTGCTTGGAACTCAAGTAGTGTCAGAACTCAGTGGGTTTATACTCGCCTTACATACGACATAACACTTTTCAATAGTTATCTGCAAACAACCGAAGATAATAGCGAGAACCAGTACTACCGTGCTGAGGTTCGCTTCCTTCGTGCACTCCACTATTGGTATATGCTCGACCTCTTTGGCAAGTCGCCTTTCAAGATAGATTTTGATATCAGTACTTTGCCTGTCGAGATGAGTGGTCCGGATCTTTATGATTGGTTGGACAATGAACTTACTGAACTTGAGTCTCTGATGGCGCCTATAGGCTCTTTCTGTAATTCAAGCAACTTTGGGCGTGCTGACCAGGGGGCTGCTTATATGCTCCACGCTCGTTTGGCTTTGAACTCTTCTATCTATACTAAGGGTGCTAAGGCTGAATATAGCAAGGCTATTGATTATTGCAACAAACTGATAAATAGTGGTGCTTATTCTCTTTCTTCTACAGAGAAAAATGGCTATTCTGGTTATGCTCAACTCTTTATGGCTGACAATGATGAGAATACGGATGCTATGAGCGAGATTATCCTCCCAATCCGTCAGGATGGTCTCTACACTCGTTGCTACAGTGGGGCTAACTACCTCGTAAGCTCTATCCGTATTGCTGGTATGCCTTATCTCGGAACAACTAACCCGTGGAGCTGTAACTTCGCTCGGGCTGCCTTGGTTAAGAAGTTCTTCCCTAACATCAATGATTGCCCTATCTCTACAGAGGCTGCTCCTGATGATGCTACTGAGGCTGACATTATTGCTCTCGATGAACAGGATGGCTCGTCAACTGCTCAGATTATTGCTAAGGCTGGCGATGACCGTGCTATGTTATATGGTGGCCGCGGGGGTGGCGTTCGCAAACTCCAGACTGACCTGATCTCGAGTTTCCTTGATGGTATGTCTATTGTTAAGTGGGATAACCATCGTATCGACGGTGGCTCTACTCATGATGCGGAGTTCCCTGATGTTGATATTCCTTTGTTGCGCCTTGCTGAGGCTTACCTCACAAGGGCTGAGGCTTCTTATCGCACTGGCGACACAAGTCAGGCTCTTGCTGACATTAATGTTCTGCGCACTCGTGCTAACGCTACGCCAATGGCATCTATTACTGCTGATACTGATATTCTCGATGAGTGGTGCCGTGAGTTCTACATGGAAGGCCGCCGCCGCAGTGACCTCGTAAGGTTCGGCTGCTTCACTACAAGTAAGTATATCTGGGACTGGAAAGGTGGGGTCGCTAACGGTACTTCTGTAGATTCTCACTTTAATGTCTATCCTATACCGTCAGACGACATTATGAACAACAGTAATCTTACTCAAAACGACGGTTATTGATATTTGCTTTATAAATGGATTCATTTAAAATGAAAGAGATTATGAAAAATTTATTTAAAAGTCTGCTGTTGCCCGCTATTGCTTTGGTGGCTCTGCCGCTGATGACTTCTTGCGAATCTGACGATGACAGCAATCCGACATTACTATATCCGACATCATTTGTATTGAATACTCCTGCTTACGCAACAAGCAATATTTATGACTTGTCTAAGTCGGAAACGGTTACTCTTACTTGTTCTCAACCTGACTATGGCTATCCTGCTATCACTATCTATGAGGTGCAGGTCGCTATCGATCAGTCTTTTAGCTCTTACACTACTCTTGAAACTACTTATACTACTGCCAAGATGGATGTTGATGGTGTTGAACTTAATAACACTGTCGTTAATCTTTATCAACAGGCAAATGGTGGAGCTGACCCTTCGGGCATAATTTTCCCTATTTATATCCGTCTGCAAGCTCACGTTTCGGGTACTACTGATACTTATTGCTATTCAAACACAATTTCTCTCTCTAAGGTTGCCGTTTCTTACGTTGCTACCGTTCCTTCAACGGTCTACGTTGCTGGCTCTTCTATCCATGGCGGTTCTTCTGCTAAGACGTTTGCTCCTACTTACGGCTTTGATGGCCAGTTCTATGCAATGGCTTACCTTGCTTCTGGCTCAACTTTCTTCTGGGGTGATTCTACTGATCCGACCAACGGATATAGTCTTACAACGTCAATAGATGATGTGGCGGGGGCTGGTATTTCTGCTGGCTCCGACGGTGGTATTCAGGTAGCTAATTCTGATTGGTATGTTCTTTATCTCTCTCTTGATGTTGAAAACAACCAACTCATTTCTGCTCTCACTGTTTATCCTGCTTCTGCTTACGTAATTGGTGAAATTGAGGGTGGTAACTGGATTGACGAGGATGCAAGTTGGGCAATGACAAAGCCTGCTGATGCGAGCAGCCAATGGGTATCTCCTGAGTTTATCGCTGGTGGTGAACTTCGTGCTTATATCAAGGTTCCTGATATCGACTGGTGGCGTACTGAGTTTACTCTCTATGGTGGTAACCTCTACTGGCGTACTGTCGACATCGCCAACAATTGGGCGGAGAATGTAGGTAGTGCTTACTCTGTAACATGTGAGGCTGGACAGAGACTCTATGTTGACTTCGACTATGATACGGGTGAAGTGAAATAAGATTTGAATGTATAACTAATAAAATGAATTATCATTATGAAAAAGATATTATTTTTGGGTGGCTTACTGCTTGCTGGTATAACTTTCGTCTCTTGTAGCGATGATTATACTGATTGGGCAGACCCGCAGTCTTACCCACAGGAGGATGCTATCACGCTTCCTGGCTTTACCGCATCGGCTGTCGGTGCTATTGATTTGGCTAATGTTGAGGACGGTGCTGATATTCAGGTGTTCTCTCTCGCTACTGTAGCTCTGCCTGATGGCGCTTCTGTCGGTAACGTCCGTATGGAGATTTCTCCTGCTGACGATGCTTCGGCTGAGGCTCAGACTATTGATACTGAAAATGGCATTATTAGCAAGGAGGTGCTGCAGGCTGCTGTTGAGAATGCTTACGGCAAGCGTCCTACTGCTCGTACGTTTAATGCACAGGTGTATGCTGATATCATAATCGACGGTCAGTCGTTCCTCGTTGACGCTGGTGTTGTTTCTCTTATCGTTACTCCTGAGGCTCCGTTTATCTCAAGTGCTTACTACCTCGTTGGTGATATGTGTGGCTGGGATGAATCTACAATGATACCGTTCTCTCACTCTGATGAGGATGTTTATTCTGACCCTGTTTTCACTGTTACATTCAACACTACTGGTGGCCAGTATTGGAAGATTATACCGCAGACTAACATCGATGCTGGTAATTTGTGGATTGAGGGCTCTACTGGTGTTGTAGGTGTTGCTGTGGATGGTGACACAAGTCTTAGTGGTACTTTGGTTGCTGTTGAGGGTGTCGGTGCTGGTCAGGTTGCTAATGCTGGTTATTACAAGATGACTATCAACATGATGGATTATACTTACACGATAGAGGAAATGGCAAGTGAGTATTACTTGACTGGTAATCCTAACGGCTGGGCAAGCGATCAGGGTGCTTTGTTCTTCCCACAGACTACCACAACATTTACTTACACGTCTTATTATAATGGCTCTTGGGATGTTAAGTTCTGGGCGGCAGCTGACTTAGGTAATTGGGATTATATCTATGGCTGTTCTGCTGCTGAGGATAATAATGGTGCTATGACGGGTACTATCGTTTATTCTAATGGTGACCAGAGTCTCATCGGTTGTATCACTCCTCCTTCTGCTGGTTATTACACTCTCACTATCGATATGCAGTCAATGACTTATTCATGGACTATGCTTGATAATCAGGAACCAACTGAATACACAAGCATCACTGCTCTTGGTGATTTCAACGGTTGGGATACTGGTGCTGGCATTGACTTGCAGCAGGTAGCTCCTCACAACTGGTATGCTGAGGCAACAATTTCCTCTGACGGTGGTGTTAAGTTCCTCGCAGACGGAAGTTGGGATGTCAACTGGGGTTGCACTATCGACATTTCTGAAAACAACAGTGGTGTCGGCGTGCAGAACGGTGATAACATGACTGTTCCTGCTGGTAATTATCGCATTTATCTCAATGATATTACAGGCGAATTTGTATTTATCTCTGAATAATAAGTTTTAATAGTAAACAGCGATTTAAAATCTTTATACTGCGCCATGTACGTCTCAACCATACATGGCGCATTTTTTATCGTTTTTACACAAAATCATGTAAAACACAAAATTTTATATATATAAAACAATTTACGCTCTCTTAGTAAGAGAGCGTAAAATCAATGCCCAAAAGTAAAAAATATTTTCAATATCACCAAATATTTTTCTTACATAAATTGTCCTATTTCATGCAGATTATTTTGTAAAATATTGATATTTAATATTTTACAATAAAATATTTATTTTTGTTAA
>JAJPYV010000057.1 GCA_021204735.1 Prevotella sp. | reverse complement strand
AGGCTAACGATAAGATGTTCGAGCGCAACTATTTCGGTATGATGATGGTTGAGACTGGCGATGCTGATGCTTTCATCACGGGTCTTTATACCAAATATTCTAATACTATCAAGGTTGCCAAAGAGGTTATCGGTATCCAACCTGGTTACAAGAACTTCGCTACTATGCATATCATCAACACAGGTAAGAATGTTTACTACATTGCTGATACGCTTATCAACCGCCGCCCTGATACTGACGTGCTTATCGATATCGCCCGCATGAGTGCTTCTGCTGTAAGATTCTTCAATGAGGAACCGAAAATGGCTATGATTAGCTATTCTAACTTCGGTACTGATGATTCTGGTAGCCCTACTGTTGTTCACGCTGCCGTTGAGGAACTGCAAAAGCGTTATCCTCACTTGGCTATCGATGGTGAGATGCAGGTTAACTTCGCTCTCAACAGTCAACTGAGAGATGAGAAATATCCATTCTCTCGCCTCAAAGGTAAGAATGTCAACACGCTCATTTTCCCTAACCTCAGTTGCGCCAATAATATTTACAAACTATTACAGAGCGTTGACAACGATGTAGAGATTATCGGTCCTATCCAGATGGGTCTTAACAAACCTATCCACTTCACCGACTTTGAGTGCAGCGTCCGTGATGTCGTCAACATCGTTTCCGTTGCTGTCCTTGACGCTTACGTCCAGAAAATCAAAGAGGGTATCGGCACGTTCTAAAAGTACTTATCTTGAACAACTTCTTCATAAAGAAGTTGTTCTTCATTTTTCATAAAAATATTGACCCCCAAAAGTTATCTAACTTTTGGGGGTCATTTTCAAAAGGAAATTCCTTTTCTATTTACAAGTATTGATTATTTAACCAATACTTTCTTTCCATTCAGGATATATACACCCTTAGTTGGTGTTGATACACGCTGACCATTCAGGTTGTAATATACGTTGTTGCCTACTGTTGTATTCAGCGTCACGCTATTGATACCTGTAGTTCCACCATTACTGCCTTCACTTCCAACGAGGATATTGTATGTTATACCAGCATCACTGTCTGTGTATGTAATAGTAGAGTTACCCGTTGTATCAAACAAGTAGCAACCTACTGCACACTTCGTACCTGTTCCACAGAAGATATATGTACTACCAGCCTGAACAGGGAATTTAAATACCGATGCCTGGCAGTCTGCTGAGTAGCCCTCATCGCACTGTCCTGCTGCTGCACAATATACATTTGGTTTATCTACTGTAACATCATCACTGATGTAGCCATTACCATCAAGCATGTCTGACATTGTACTGAGGTCATACGACAATACTGTACCCATCTCACTAAGATTGTCTGCTGCAGCAAAGAGATAAGGGATACGTGTGCCATTTTCAAAAACAACGTAATTCTTGTTGGTGTTAATCTTAGCACAAATGTAGAGATAACCGTCTGCCTTAGCATCGAATGTAAAGTATGCACCGCTTGTTGGAGCACCCTGTGAAACACCACCTGTTGTACTTGTCATAACAGGATTATTGCTACCAGTAGCACCATTTGATTTGTAATCTACACCATTGATGTTGAATGTCGTGCTGATTCCACTATTTTTCCATGTGTCTGCACCTACACCCCATGTAATGTAGTTACCATCGTGAAGTACACAACTTTCCTCAACTACACCACTATTAGTTGTGATAACGCTTGCGAACTCCTGTGAATCAGCAAAACCAATCTCGGTATCACCAATTTCCGTTGATCCACCATTATTGTCATCATTTCCACTTTCTTCACCAACAGTATAATTGAGTATAATCTGTTCACTGTTGTCAGCTTCTGTACCAACGATGAAATAGCCCTCTGGAATTACAATTACATACTTACCTGCCTCTGTGATGTTGAGATTTATCGTTAATGTTGAAGGATCACCGTTTGCACCAACTCCCTCTCCTTCAATTAAATCATCATCTGTTATATTGAGTTCGTATGCCTCGCCATCCTTAGTAGCTGTGATTGTTCCATTCCATGACCAATAGAATCCATCCTCACAACCAATAGTGATTGATTCCAATGTCTCAACGGTTGAACCACTTGCTGGGTCTGCCGTGTACTCATGGGTTGTTCCACTTCCATTGCTACCTTCTTCTCCTGCAAGGATGGTATATTTTATACCACTATCCTCATCCGTGTAAGTAATAGTAGTTTTTCCTGTTGTGTCGAAATAGTATAATCCTACTGCACACTTTGTACCTGTTCCACAGAAAATATATGTATGACCAGCCTTAACAGGGAACTTGATAACTCCTGCCTGGCAGTCAGCACTGTAGTTAGTTGCACACTGTCCTGCCGCTCCACAATAAACATTCGGTTTCTGAATTTCACTTGCATCATTGATATAACCATTAGCATCAAGCATGTCTGACATCGTACTGAGGTCATACGACAATACTGTACCCATCTCTGCAAGATTGTCAGCAGCAGCCCAGTAATAAGGAATTCGTGTTCCATCTTCGTAAACAAGGTAGTTTTTGTTGGTATTCAACTTAGCACAAATATAGAGATAACCGTTTGCCTTCGCATCGAATGTATAGTATGCACCGCTTTCAGGAGCGCCCTGCTTAACATTACCTGAAGTAGTTGTCATAACAGGATTGTTGCTACCAACAGCACCATTTGCTGCCGAGTAATCCTCTCCATTAATATTATATGTTGCACTCATACCACCTGCTTTCCATGTGTCTGCACCTACTCCCCATGTAATGTAGTTACCATCGTGAAGTACACAACTTTCATCAACTACACCACCTAATTCGATAACGTCCTGGAAATCCTGTGAATCAGCCCAACCGATTTCGGTATCACCAACATCAGTTGATCCTCCGTCATCATTTCCACCTTTTACAGAAACTGTATAGTTGAGGACAATCTCTTCACTATTGTCATATTCTGTACCTACGATGAAATATCCTTCTGGTATCGTAATTACATACTCACCTGCCTCTGTGATGTTAAGCTTTATCGTTAATGTTGAAGGATCGCCGTTTGCACCAACTCCCTCTCCTTCAATTAAATCATCATCTGTTATATTGAGTGCGTATGCCACTCCATTCTTCGTAGCTGTGATTGTTCCATTCCATGACCAATAGAATCCATCCTCACAACCAATAGTGATTGATTCCAATGCTTCAACGGTTGAACCACTTGCAGGATCTACCGTGTACTCATGGGTTGTTCCACCTACATTGCCACCTTCTCCACCTGCAAGAACAGCGTAAACTATACCAGCATCGCTATCTGTGTAAGTAATAACAGCATCACCTGTTGTGTCAAAATAGTATAATCCTACTGCACACTTTGTGCCTGTTCCACAGAAGATATATGTACTACCAGCCTTAACAGGGAACTTAATAACTCCTGCCTGGCAGTCTGCTGAGTAGCTCGCATCGCACTGTCCTGCTGCTGAACAATATACATTTGGCTTATCTACTGTAACATCATCACTGATATAGCCATTAGCATCAAGCATATCTGACATCGTACTGAGGTCATACGACAATACTATACCCATTTCACCAAGATTGTCAGCACCAGCCCAGTAGTAAGGGATTCTTGTGCCATCTTCAAAAACAACGTAGTTCTTGTTGGTATTCAACTTAGCACAAATATAGAGATAACCATCTGACTTTGCATTGAATGTATAGTATGCACCGCTTGTAGGAGCTCCCTGTGAAACACCACCTGAAGTCTTTGACATAGAAGGATTATTGCTACCAACAGCACCGTTTGATGCATAATCTACACCATTGATGTTGAATGTTGCGCTCATTCCTCCTGCTTTCCATGTGTCTGCACCTGTACCCCAAGTGATATAGTCACCGTCGTGAAGTACACAACTTTCATCAACTACACCATCATTGTTGTTAATAACGTCCTGGAAATCCTGTGAGTCAGCAAAGCCGATTTCGGTCTGTGCGTTTACAGCAACAGCCGCAAATAGTGCGAATGCACTTAGTAATAATTTTTTCATAGGCTTTTTTAATTGATTATTAATATTGATTTAATATTGATTTTTTAAACACTCTTTCATTTTATGTTATTGAATAGCGGGATTTTCTCGCATTTTTCAAATCTTAGTAGTTTATGCATTTACTCACTTTTTCAGCGAGTTGGTGATGAACTCTTTAAGTAATTTTGTTAAATTAAATATTTTTAAATCCTATAGGGTACAATCTTGGTTTCAAAAGGTACAATTTACTCCAAAGGATACAATCTTGGTTTTCTATATACAATCTTAGATTCCAAAGGTACAATTCTTGGCTTTAAAAGGTACAATTTTACTCCAAAGATACTATTACGCTGCAAATATACAATAAAAAACACAAAGGGTAAAATTTTAACATAAATTCTTTGGCCTTTTTTTATATTATTAACCAGTATTTACTATTAAAGACCTGAATAATTTCTTAGGGAGAATTTTCTCATGCTTTCGTCACTTAAATACAAATAGGCACTACAATCAAAAGCGTTCAATGAGTTTGCATGATTTATAAAAAACAAGACCAAAATAAATCTCACGTTTTATATAATATTACTCAAAAAACACGTTCCTCAAAATTTTTTGCCAAAATGCCGTTTTCCTCCAAATTTTTCGATTAAGCGAATTTCCCAATCGGGTGAAAGCAACATGTTTTTTATTCCTTTTCCTGCAAAATCGGCATAAATACAAGAAAAAATATGTATTTTTGCATTGAAAAAATTATAGTCCATATCAATTTTAT
>JAJPYV010000062.1 GCA_021204735.1 Prevotella sp. | reverse complement strand
AATATAATATGGATAAACTGATTATTGCTGGTAGGGAGTTCAACTCTCGCCTGTTTCTCGGTACGGGAAAATTCAACAACAATGCTCTCATGGCTCAGGCTATAGAGGCAAGTGGCACCGAAATGGTTACTGTTGCCATGAAGAGAATTGAACTTCAAGACGAGCAGGACGACTTGCTCACTCATATCACTCGTAGGGACAGTCTTCAGTTACTGCCTAACACGTCGGGTGTTAGAAATGCTGAGGAGGCGATTTTTGCTGCTCAGATGTCTCGTGAGGCTTTTGGCACTAACTGGCTCAAATTGGAAATACACCCCGACCCTCGTTATCTGCTTCCTGATTCTACCGAGACTCTCCGTGCAACGGAACAACTTGTGAAAATGGGCTTCATTGTATTGCCTTACTGCCAGGCTGACCCAACGCTTTGCAAACGTTTGGAAGAGGCTGGTGCTGCAACGGTAATGCCTCTCGGTGCTCCGATTGGTACTAATAAGGGTCTGCGTACAAAGGATTTCTTGCGGATTATTATTGAACAGTCTACCGTGCCTGTTGTCATCGATGCGGGTATCGGTGCACCAAGTCATGCTGCCGAGGCAATGGAATTGGGCGCTGACTGCTGTCTCGTGAATACAGCGATTGCTGTGGCTGCCGACCCTGTGCAGATGGCAATAGCTTTCAAGGAGGCTGTCATTGCTGGACGACGGGCTTACATGGCTGGTTTAGGTGCTGTGGCTGACTATGCCGAGGCTACTTCTCCTCTTACTGCATTCTTAGGAAATAACCAATAAATAGTGATATAGAAAATATGCCAAACGATAAAAAAGCATACGCAAAGCGTGAGAAATATTATATGAAAGGTGTAATCTATCCATTCCTCAGGGTGGGAATGCAGAAGGTGAACCTTACTCCTACAGTCACGCAAGATAGAGATGGAACTATTCATAGGGAAGATAATGCTCCCGTTTTCATCTATGATACAAGTGGTCCGTTTAGCGACCCTAATATTGAGGTTGACCTTAAAAAGGGTCTGCCTCGTATCCGTGAACAATGGATTGAGGATCGTAAGGATACTGAGATTTTACCTGAAATCAGTAGCGTGTATGGAAAACAACGCCTTGCTGACCATTCACTCGACTCTCTGCGCTTTGAACATATCAGGTTGCCTCGCCGTGCCTTAAAGGGTAAATGTATTACTCAGATGGCATACGCCAAGGCGGGTGTTATAACTCCTGAAATGGAATATGTGGCTATTAGGGAGAATATGAACTGCCGGGAATTAGGTATTGAGACGCATATCACTCCTGAGTTTGTACGACAGGAAATTGCTCGTGGTCGTGCTGCCTTGCCTGCGAACATCAACCACCCTGAATCTGAACCAATGATTATTGGGCGTAACTTTGCCGTGAAAATCAATACGAATATCGGCAATTCTGCTACAACTTCTTCAATAGATGAGGAGGTTGATAAGGCGGTATGGTCGTGCAAGTGGGGCGGTGACACTCTGATGGATCTCTCAACGGGGGCTAATATCCACGAGACAAGGGAATGGATCATACGCAATTGCCCTGTTCCTGTGGGTACGGTTCCGATATATCAGGCTGTGGAAAAGGTAAACGGTAAAGTGGAGGACTTGTCTTGGGAGATATTCCGTGATACTCTTATAGAGCAATGCGAACAGGGCGTTGACTATTTCACTATTCATGCTGGGATACGTTATGATAATGTGCACCTTGCTGATTCTCGTCTTTGCGGAATCGTGAGTCGTGGTGGTTCGATAATGAGTAAGTGGTGCTTAATCCACAAAAAAGAGTCGTTCCTCTATGAGCATTTCGATGATATATGCGATATTGTGGCGCAGTATGATGTTGCTCTTTCTCTTGGCGATGGCCTGCGTCCTGGTTGTATATTTGATGCTAACGATGCGGCTCAGTTCGCGGAATTGGACACTATGGGCGAATTAGTTACTCGTGCGTGGGCGAAAAATGTGCAGGCATTTATCGAGGGCCCTGGTCATGTGCCTTTGCACAAGATAAAAGAGAATATGGAGCGCCAGATTACTCATTGCCATGAGGCTCCGTTCTATACCTTAGGTCCAATAGTTACTGACATTGCGCCTGGTTATGACCATATCACAAGTGCTATTGGTGGCGCGCAGATTGCTTGGCTCGGCACGGCTATGCTCTGTTACGTTACTCCGAAGGAACACCTCGCTCTGCCTAACCGTGACGATGTGCGTACGGGTGTGGTAACTTATAAGATTGCGGCGCATGCTGCTGATCTTGCCAAAGGCCATCCGGGTGCGCAGATAAGGGATAATGCTCTTTCTAAGGCTCGCTTCGACTTCCGCTGGCGCGACCAGTTCCACCTCTCACTCGACCCGGAACTTGCCTTGCAGTATTACACTGAGGCTGGTCATGTGGAGGGCGAATATTGCACGATGTGCGGACCGAATTTTTGTGCTGCAAAACTTACTCATGACTTGCGTAAATTGAAATAGCCTATGGAAACAAGATATGACCGACAAATTATGCTTCCTGAAATAGGGGAAGATGGACAGAGAAAACTCGCCAAAGCTAAGGTGCTTTTGGTAGGTGTGGGGGGATTGGGCTCTCCAATAGCTACTTATCTCACGGCTGCCGGCATTGGGAGCTTGGCTATGATGGATCCTGATAATGTAAGCCTCACAAACCTGCACCGTCAGGTTCTTTACGACGCCTCGCAGATTGGACGGACAAAAGTAAACTGTGCCGGCAAACGACTGAGGGGACTTAATTCTGATGTTCAACTTACTGCTTATCCTTTCCGCATATCTGTTCATAATGCTAAAATGCTGGTTTCTGAATATGATATCGTGGTTGACGGAACTGACAATTTTGAGGCGCGCTATTTGATAAATGATACTTGTGTGGCTCTCGGTAAACCTTATGTCTATGGGTCTATACAGGGCTTTGTGGGGCAGGTTGCCGTGCTTTGCGCCGGTCATGCCACTTACCGCACATTATATCCTAATGAGGATGAAATGCGTGGCATGCCTCACATTGACAAGGGTGTAGTGGGCGTTACTCCTGCTGTTGTGGGCAGCGTGGAGGCAAGTCAGGTTATCCAACTTATCTGCGGCTACGGCGAACCTCTCATCGACCGTCTCTGGACAATAGATCTACGAACAATGAAATCTTTTATCGTAAGTTTATAAATATTTATATATAAATGTTTTCAGATGAACTGTTAAAAATCAGTTGGGACGAAACAACGGAGCGCATAGCTAATGCGAATGATAGTGATGTCAGACGTGCTTTGGCCAAACAACATCTTGATGTGAACGACTTTATCGCTCTCGTTTCCCCAGCGGCTGAGCCTTACCTCGAACAGATGGCAAGACTTTCCAAACATTACACAGAGGAACGTTTCGGCAAGACTATGTCGATGTTCATACCTCTTTATATTACTAACTCCTGCACTAACTCGTGTGTTTACTGTGGTTTTCACCGCACTAATCCTATGAAACGCACTATCCTCACTCGACAGCAGATTGATGATGAGTGTGTCGCCATAAAAAAACTGGCACCGTTTGAGAATATTCTGCTCGTTACGGGAGAGAACCCTGCGAAGGCTGGCGTGCCTTATCTTGCTATGGCGATAGAAACTGCTAAACGGCATTTTGCTAATGTGAAGATTGAGGTGATGCCTCTCAAGGCGGAGGAGTATGAGGCTCTTACTCATCATGGCCTCAATGGTGTTATTTGTTTCCAGGAAACTTATCATAGGGAGAACTACAAAATTTATCATCCTGCTGGTATGAAATCTAATTTTGAGTGGAGGGTGAATGGTTTTGACCGCATGGGACAGGCTGGCGTGCATAGCATTGGCATGGGGGCTCTGCTCGGCCTTGAAAAGGAGTGGCGCACTGATGTTTCTATGATGGCTTATCACTTGCGCTATCTGCAAAAGCACTACTGGCGCACAAAGTATTCGGTTAACTTTCCTCGTATGCGCCCTGCTCAGAACGAGGGCTTCCAACCGAATTGCTTCGTAACTGACCGTGAATTGGCTCAGGTAACATTTGCTATGCGTATCTTCGATCACGATGTGGATATCTCTTACTCTACTCGTGAACCTGAATTTATCCGTGATAATATGTGCACTCTCGGTGTTACTACTATGTCGGCAGAGTCTAAGGTCAATCCTGGTGGTTACTTTACTTACCCACAGGCTTTGGAACAGTTCACTGTCTCTGACAGTCGTACCGCTACTGAAATCAATCGGCGGCTCCGTGTACTCGGTCGTGAGCCTGTTTGGAAAGACTGGGACGCAACATTCGACCATCCTCTATGTTCACAACCATCATTATCACCCAGCCCTTCTTTGTAGAGGATGAGGCTGAACGTATAACAGAATTTCTGCGTAACGGCTCTTGCGATTATATTCATATCCGCAAGCCATGGGCTGAGTGCGTGGATGTGGAGAGGTTGCTGCGTGCTATCCCTGCGGAATTGCATTGCCGACTTACATTGCATGACCATTTCGAACTTGCAGGCAAATATCTGTTACATGGTTTGCATACCAACTCACGTAACCCCTCTGTCCCTTCTGGTTTTAAGGGGTGCGTGAGTAGGAGTCTGCATTCTATAGATGAGGTTGAAAAACTGAAAAGCGGGTATTCTTTCGTGTCGCTCTCGCCGATCTTTGATTCTATATCTAAGCGGGGCTATCTTTCGGCTTTCACGCCTGAACAATTGGCGGTTGCAAGAACAAAGGGTATAATAGATGAGAAGGTGTTCGCTCTTGGGGGTGTTACGTTTGCCTTGCTGCCAACGGTAAGGGAAATGGGTTTTGGGGGTGCTATGATTTTAGGTGCTGCTTGGAGATAATGTTATATGAAAACAATTCTTACCATAGCGGCAAGTGATACGTCGGCTGGGGCTGGCATACAGCAGGATCTAAAGACAATAACGTCTTTGGGGCATTATGGCGTTACTGTAATCACTGCTCTTACGGCGCAAAATACTTGCGGTGTGGAGCAGGTGATGGATGTTCCTACAAGTTTTTTTCGTGCTCAATTATGTGCGTTGCTCACTGACATCAATATAGATTCAATAAAAATCGGTGTTATACCCAATCGTGAGATTGCGGAAGTGATAGTTGATGTGGTGTCAAAACTGCATGTCCCTATTGTGCTCGATCCTGTTCTCGCCTCCACAAGCGGTTGGCAATTCCTTGATAACACTTGTGTCGATTATATCAAAAACAACCTCATCCCCCTTTGCTCTCTTGTAACACCGAACATCCCTGAAGCTCTCCGATTACTTGAAACAACATCTTTTTCCCATGATTTGGGCAAAGAATTAGTAGCTCGTTTTCACACATCTTTTTTAGTGAAAGGCGGACATGCCGGCGGCTCTGATTCTGTCGACACTCTTTATACTTCTGATAACAAAGTTTATGAATTTCGTTTGCCTCGCATAGAAACAACCAACCTGCACGGCACAGGCTGCACGCTTTCAAGTGCTATTGCCACTTTCCTTGCAAATGGTCTTTCACTTCAGGAAAGTGTACGCCTTGGCAAAGAAACAACACAAAAAGGTATAATGGGAGGGAAAGAGCTGAAAATAGGGAATGGGAACGGACCTCTGTGGCTGTTTAGTAGTCAAGACTATTTGGATTTAACAGGAAATCCATTATACCGATAGTGAGGATACCGTTATCATCTCGTTTTGGCATGATGTCTTCTCTCACAATTATGATTTTCTTGAATGAATCGCTTATTTTGAGCAGTGATGCTGTTTCCTGTTTCAGTTTTTCCTCGTTTGGTATTGCAAAAGCAGATTGTATATAATAACGCATGCTGCCTTGATTTACTACAAAATCCACTTCTAATTGTTTTCTTACAATCTTGCCGTCTCGGTCAGCCGCACGTTGTTCCACCATACCGATATCCACTTTATAGCCTCTTATCCGAAGTTCATTGTAGACGATGTTTTCCATAATATGGTTTTCCTCTTGCTGACGGAAATCGAGTAACGCATTTCTTATTCCAACATCAGAGAAATAATATTTTGATAAGGTGTTGATGTATTTCTTTCCTTTGATGTCATAACGTATGGATTTTTCTATCAGGAAAGCGTCTTCGAGATAAGACAGGTATTTGGAAATTGTCTGGTGATGTATCTCTATGTTTTTTACACTTTTGAAAGTATTTGACAACTTGGTGGGATTGATAGGTGAACCAATGGATGAAGCCATTATCTCTACAAGTTCATCAAGATTTTCCTTATTTTGTATATTATTACGTTCCAAAATATCCACCAAATAAACACTTTCATAAAGGTTATCGAGATAATCCTCTTTCTTTTTTTCAGTTTCAAGTATGAGAATATGTGGAAGTCCACCATAAGTATAGTATTCTTTCCATGCTTTGTTTCTGTCGCCTTGATATCCTGTGCAGAACTCTGAAAATGACAGGGGGTAAAGATGTATCTCATCGCCACGCCCTCTGAATTCTGTGACTATATCTGATGACAGGAATCGTGAGTTACTGCCCGTAACATATACATCTGCATTTCTGACATGCAACAAACTGTTCAATACGTCTTCAAATTCAGGTATCAATTGCACCTCATCCAATAAGATATAATATAGCTGTTTGTCAACTATTTGTTCTTTGATATAATGAAGGATGACATCAGGGTCACGCAAAGACAAGTTCGTACGGTCATCTAATGCAATCTCTATAATGTGACTCTCGTCAATGTTCTGTGATACAAGATACTTATGAAACAGGTTAAGCAACAGATATGACTTTCCACATCGTCTGATACCTGTTATGATTTTGATAAGACCGTTCTGTCGTCCGGCTATCAATTGATTCAAATATTGATCTCGTTTTATCTCCATAATAATACCTTATTATCAAAAAGTGGCAAAAATGCCATTTTTCGTCACTGCAAAAATAAGTATAATATTTGATAAAACCATCATTTCATTATCAAAAAGTGGCAAAAATGCCATTTTTCGTCACTGTAGAGAAAATGCTTGAGAATATTTGTATAGTCTTAATACTTCATACTCGATTAATTGTTTCCCCTTGTAGCATTGCATCTTTGGCAGAGCATCTGACAGTTGTCTGCCGTAGTTGTGCCACCCTTGCTCCATGGTACGATATGGTCGCCTTGCATTTCCCCGAATTCAAAATGCTTCCCACAGAGCACACAAATGCCTTTCTGTCTTTCGTATGCCGCGCGTTTCATTGCCGGAGTAAACGCACGGATGTTCAGTTTCCGCTCATCATGCGACAGCACATAATCATAAATACCCTTTTTATTAGTAACATCATCATCCATCATCAGACGTTCCACTTCGCTTTCTAAAAAAGAAGCAGTGATGTCAACATCTTTATATTTGTTGTAGAGTTCGCCCCATGGTAAACCTTTCATTTCTCTGCGATAATGTTCTCGTGGGAATAAACTTTCCACCCATGCTATCACCCTCTGGAAATACTGCCATTCCCTGTCAGCGTTGGCATCATGCTGATGCTCTGCCATATATTCCTTAATGTTTCCGTTGCTTATCCAGCGCAAAACTGTTTCAAGGTAATCCTGCCTAATCGGAGAACCGCTCATGTATCTTTCTCCAAGTAGTTTCGCCACGCAATTTGACCTTGAAAACTTACGCTTTGCATCTGTAATCCACGGACCCGTATAAACGGCATTGCGCATTTCCTGGTCTGTCAGTGTCTCACCTGCGATGTTGATAATTTTGAACCAGTCCAACTGCTCCGTGTCAGTGCCATCCTCACAGATATAAATCTGCAACGGATAATTCAAGAATTTGTCTTTCTGTTCTTGTGAAAGGTTGTCAAATCCCCTGAGATGTCCTTCTACATCAAGGAAGAATGTATTCATGTAATACAGACAGATACTCACTGTACGCTGCTGACCGTCAAGCAACTCGTAAGTTCCTTGTGCATTCTTCACCCAATACATCACATTAAGAGGAAAACCCTTGAATATCGAGTTTATCACCTCGTTTCTCTGCTTATCATTATATACAAACTCTCTCTGGAACGGCGGACGGATATTCAACTTTCCTCCATATCCAACAACACCTTCCTCGTCATTGTTATTATATCCCTCCACTAAATCTCGTATAGGGATTGTGTGTAATTCTATCTTCATTTCTTTGCTCGTATTAAAATTCTGAAATAAGGTGATATTTGTTTACCAGACGAATTTGAATAAACAAGGTCTTTATCATCATTACCTTTTCTAAACTTTACTATCTCAAATTGTTCTGGACAATATTTGTCAAGAAAGGTTATTGGAACTCCCATAACACCATCATAATTCATTGGAATATCAGTTACTTTGCTAACCTCTATTGCATCATAATTATCATATTTCGGAAATTCCTCTGGCGTGTATTTTTTATATAAGGTGAGAGGTTTATGACGTTTTTTATGGTCGAGGTTTGTAAACCAACAAATGTTACCTAAACTTCTCCATTTCTGATTGTCATCATCAATCCAAAAGCGTGTATTTCTCGGCTCATAATAGTCGGGTACTTTAAAACTCATATCTCCGGCTTTTGTGCCTAACCAAATCTTGTTAGACATAATTAGCGGAAAAATCTCTTTATAGGTAATCGCATTTTGATTGCCTATAATCAAGAATTTCTTTCCATATTCAACTAATTGGGCAACATATTCACGAAAGAGAGAGAATGGCGGATTGGTTACAACTATATCAGCATCTTCCAACAGTTCCTTACATTCCTCACTTCTGAAATCACCAGTGCCGTCAAGGAGCTCTGGCTTATGAGTTTCAAGAAACAATTTGACATCTTCCAAATCTGTTGCACCATCTCCATTAAGGTCTTGTATTTCTGTTAATTCAATCTTGTATGCACCTTTCTTGTTTATTGAAGGTTCGGCAGCCATTGCACAATCTTGAATAGTTTCTTCCTTAAATAAAGGTAGTTCTTTGTTGAATATAGGGGAGTCATACCAACAAGTGCAAATCAACTTTTTCAACTTAAGTGAATTGAAGTTAAGTGCAAAGTATTTAAAGAAATTGCTCTCGTATGGGTCATCACAGTTGCAAAGCACTGTCTTTCCTTCAAAATGCTGCGTGTAATATTGCAACTCATTGGATATATCATTCAACTGTGTGTAAAATTCATCCTCTCTTGCTATACTTGCGGCATGCAAACTCCTATTTCCTGGCATAATCTCTTGTATTTTTGTGATACAAGATGAATCACGTCGTTTCGGTTGAAATAAAAGATTTTACATCTCAACTGCAATATTATTTTTGTTTATGAAGAATGTGTTTTTCTGTTTTCCTGTTTTCGCCACCTGATTTAAGAATCGACACTACAAGCATTTCTGATAAGGATTTTTGATTAATTTTGGCAGACGCAATCGATTTTCACCCTCGTTCATCCAATGTAGGGACACAATTTATTGAGTCCGCTCGTTTCGGAGAAACGAATGTATGTATGCAATTTGTTCACAAAAGTTTGCCATTATGTAATGTGTAATTATATGCCCCGTTGTGGCGTGCGGACTTAATAAATTAAAGTCCCTACATTGGATGTCATCATTTCAGGGGGGGGGGAGGAATGAATCAGCAATATGAATAAAAATGAGAAAAAAGCTGATAATTTGCTATTTTGTTTTTATATTTGCAGGTATAAAAATATTTCAATACAATTCAAATTACAACCTTAATCACAAAAATTAAACATCATCAAATCTTTTATTATTTTTTGTTTTTGTAAGTCAATAAAGCGTACTTACCATATCATCTTTTTATTTTTAACTTCGTTGAAGTTTTTCATGTTCGGCAAAACAAACGAGTTTGATTGCACTCGCTTAATCGCAACTTAACGATGAAAGAGATTTACTGCAATAAAACTTTACTGGATTTTAGTTGTGCTGAATTTTGCACACGCATGTGCAAAATTTCAACTTATTGATAATCAGTAAATAACAAAAAGAATGTAAATTTACACTTAACATACGTTAATGATTATTTTTTGCTGCCTTTTTGTTTCTGCAAAGCATAATCCAGGGGACTTAGAGTTGGAAACATCTAATTTTTTTATGAAAAAGTTTAAGTTTAGCTTAATTCAAATTGAACTTGTTTTGTGTTATTTCTTGTTTTGGTGCAGTTGCAGACCGTATATAATGTATTCTGGAAATTTGAGGTCAGAACTCACAAGTGTTGCACGGTCGGCTATTGCCTGTGCAATTATTATACGGTCATTTGGATCACGGTGTTCCTCCAACATCGGCAATTCATCCAATTTTTTGAGATGTGTTTCGTTAACAGGAACAATCTCAACGCCCAAATCATTGAGCATATCAATAATTGGCACTTGACTTGTTTTATCTCTTTTCTTTCGTGCAAAAATTTTTCCTATCTGTCTCAGATGAATAATCTCTTGCACGCAAACTGTACTTGTATACATGACAATTGATGTGTCGGAAATCATCGCATAAGTGTCTTTGTCTATGTAATCCGATTGACCTGTCAGCATATAAATAAGAATATTTGTATCGAGGTATAGTCTCATTCCTGTACAGCCTCCATATCTACAATTTCGAGGTATCCTTCTTGTCCAGCTTCAGAGAGTAACCATTGACCGTACTTGTTGAGGTTTTTAGGCAATACTGCCCTTTTTTCCTCTAAAGTCATTTCGCTCCATTTTTTTTCATTTTTCTCACTCATAATGGTTACATTTTAATGTTTTCAAATCATGCTACAAAATTACATTATTTTTGTGATGTTATATATTCAAATCAACAATTTTTTCATTCTTTTCCTTTCAGAAAAAAGTTTCATAATTTTGTATTCGGAAAAAGTGGCACATGTGCCACTTTTTCCGAATAGAATAAAACATCGTTCTTTTGCAAAAAAAATTACTGCCTTTTGAAAAGTTTTAGCCATTTTTGCAAAAAATGTGGTGAATTGTGGTGAATTGTGGAGGAAAATAATTATCTTTGGCGTCGAAAAGCAAAAATCATTTATTCATGCGTTTTCTTGGGAACATAGAAGCGAAGACAGACACCAAAGGGCGCGCTTTCTTGCCTGCGTTATTCCGAAAGGAATTGCAAGATTCCAAAGAGGGTTACCTCGTGATGCGCAAGGATGTGTTCCAACCTTGTCTCGTGCTTTACCCTGAATCTACGTGGAATGAACAGACGGAGATATTGAGGCAACGTCTCAACCGTTGGGACAACAATCACCAAAGGATTTTCCGCCAGTTTGTTTCCGATGCCGAGATAGTAACGCTTGACGGCAACGGGCGTTTCTTGATTCCTAAAAGATA
Organism: Prevotella sp.; assembly: GCA_021204735.1. Classification (GTDB taxonomy): domain Bacteria; phylum Bacteroidota; class Bacteroidia; order Bacteroidales; family Bacteroidaceae; genus Prevotella. The sequence continues at coordinate 9,915 of JAJPYV010000062.1, read as the reverse complement.
CCTCAAAATGGCAGGGATAACCCAGTCGATAAAGTTTATCGGCATGGACGATACCATAGAGATCTGGAGCAGTGAGAACACTGAAAAACCGTTCATGGAGCCTCAGGAGTTCAGTTCGGCTCTCGAAAGTATCATGGGGCATGCCGCACCAGAAAACGTGTGAAATGGTCTCTACATGGGACATGTTAACTCGATTGCAGCGAAAGACATGGTTACTACCGCAAACTCATACCACGTGCCGGTTTTGTTGAAGGACAGTGTCGACGGACTGAACATACGCCCTGATGGCATTTACGTGGATGCCACTTTCGGCGGGGGAGGACATAGCAGAGAGATATTATCACGACTGGGCAAAGATGGTTACTTGTATGGCTTCGACCAGGACGCTGATGCTGAGAACAACATAGTGGATGATGCTCGGTTCACTTTTGTGAGGAGCAATTTCAGGTATTTGAAAAACTGGATGCGCTATTATGGCGTGGAGAAAATAGATGGACTGCTTGCCGACCTTGGGGTGTCAAGTCATCATTTTGATGATGAAAACCGTGGCTTCTCGTTCCGATATGATTCTCCTCTCGACATGAGAATGAATAGGCGTGATGGCGCTACAGCAGCGGATATACTGAACCAATATGATGAGGAACGACTTTCTAATGTGTTCTACTTGTATGGTGAACTGAAAAGTGCGAGGAGGATAGCTAATGCGGTGGTGAAGGCAAGGGAAATAGCTGAAATTAAAACTACCAATGATTTCCTGAATGTGGTGTCTCCTTTATTCAGGAAGGAACGGGAGAAAAAGGATATGGCACGACTTTTCCAGGCTCTCCGCATTGAGGTGAACAACGAGATGGTGGCTCTTAAAGAACTGCTTTTTGCGGCTACCGAACTGATAAGCTCTGGTGGACGGCTCTCGGTAATCACGTACCATAGTCTGGAAGACAGAATCGTGAAGAATGTGATGAGGACGGGCAATCCTGAAGGGAACTTGAAACAGGATTTCTACGGCAAACTCGAAACTCCTTTTTCATTGGTCAACAATAAAGTGATAGTGCCTGACGGGGATGAACAGGAGAGAAACCCACGATGCAGAAGCGCGAAACTTAGAATAGCCGAGAAGAGATGAGCGATAAAGAGATAGAGAAAAAATCGGAGAAACAAACGGATATCTTGTCGGAAAACAGCGAGGAGCCCGTTCAAATAGTTCTTCCTGTACAAGAAGAAAACTCCGTCAAGGATGGGAAACCTGCACACGAAGATGTGTCTTCCCCTAATGAAGATGTGCGCGACGATGCTCCATCTCTGCTCAAGGAGGCTATCAGACAGCATGCTACTGAGGATGAGCGACCTAATTCGGCAAGTCTCACCCTGCGCAAAATATTAGGCGGCGACTTCCTCACCACGAGGATTCTACGCAACCAGATATGGATTATAGTGATAATCGCTGCTTTCACTCTCGTTTATGTGTCCAACCGTTATAGTTGCCAAAGGGATATCCATGAGATAAATGCTCTGAAAGACACTCTGAAGGATGCCAAATATAAGGCTTTGGCGAGTTCCAGCGAACTTACAGAGATGTGCCGTGAGAGTAACGTACTCAAGATGCTCAAAAATAGCGGTGACAGTATTTTGCAAATACCTAATCAACCTCCTTATATAATAAAAGTACCAAAAGATGAGTAACCAATTCGATAGGAAAAAAATGGTACCACGATTTAAGATTATTGCTTTCGTGATGCTGTTTATTGGGCTCGTGATACAGTTCCGAGTGTTTTATATCGGTACTGTTGAGAAAGGCTATTGGGACAAGGTGGCTTCAAGATTAAAGAAAGATAGTCTTGACATACCTCCCATAAGGGGAAATATTCTTAGTACTGATGGAAGACTGATGGCAAGCTCGCTACCTGAATATAGGTTGTATATGGATTTTAAAGCTGGTGGTGAGAAAAAAGACTCTTTGTGGAAAATCAAGGTGGATAGTATTTGTGATGGCCTTCATGAGATTTTCCCAAGTAAAACTGCTGCTGAATTCAAACATGATTTGGAGGAGGGACATCAGAAGATGAGTCAAAACTGGCCTATATGGAAACGTAGGGTGAATTATTCTACTTATACTCAAGTTAAACGACTGCCTGTCTTTAATATGAGTCAAAATAGCGGTGGCTTCCATGTGGAGCAGTTCAATTCTCGCCAGAAACCTTTTGGCACTCTTGCACAGCGTACGATAGGGGATATGTTCGGGGCAAAGGATACTGCCCGCTTCGGACTTGAATTGTCTTACGACTCGATATTGAGGGGTAAGCCTGGCAAGAAAAACAGACAGAAAATAATGAACAAGTATCAGGACATCACGATAATTGACCCTGTGAATGGTGCTGATATCGTTACTACTATTGATGTGAATATTCAGGACCTTGCGGAGAGGGCTTTGATCGATGAACTGAAATTAATCAATGGCAATGTGGGTGTTGCAATCGTGATGGAGGTGAAGACTGGTGAGGTGAAAGCTATTGTCAACATGACTAAGTGTGAGAATGGGGAATATGCCGAACTCAAAAATGATGCTGTCTCCGACTTGCTCGAACCGGGGTCTGTGTTCAAAACTGCTTCGATAATGGTGGCTCTTGATGATGGCGTTGTTGACACTACTTATATGGTTGACACCGGAAGTGGAATTTGGGATATGTATGGCGCAAAGATGCGTGACCACAATTGGCATCGCGGCGGTTATCAAGTGATATCTCTTCCAAGAACTCTTGAGGTAAGTTCTAATATTGGTGTCAGTCGTATTATCGATAAGTTTTATTCGAAAAACCCTGAGAAATTTGTGCAAGGTCTTGATAGGATTGGTATTAGAACTGATTTGCATTTGCCTATCGTTGGCGCGGCTGCACCACGTATCAGAATGCCTGAGAAAAATAAACATGGACAATATACCAACTGGAGTAAAACTGCGTTGCCTTGGATGAGTATCGGTTATGAGACGCAGGTGCCGCCTATCTCTACTCTTACGTTCTATAATGCTATTGCTAACAATGGCAAAATGGTGCGCCCGAAATTTGTCAAACAGGTAGTCAAGGATGGTCAGGTGATAAAGACTTACCCTACAGAGGTTATCAAGCAGAATATCTGCAAGGAGAAAACTCTTCACGAGATACAGACTATTTTGGAACATGTGGTCAGTCAGGGCCTCGGCAAAAGAGCCGGGTCGAAGTCATTCAAGGTGGCTGGCAAAACTGGTACGGCGCAGATATCAAAAGGTGCTGGCGGTTATAAGTCTGGTGCGGTCAATTATCTCTTGAGTTTTGCTGGTTATTTCCCTGCTGATGCTCCTCGCTATAGTTGTATTGTGTGTATCCAAAAGTCTGGCCTCCCTGCCTCTGGCGGTACGATGAGCGGTGCCGTGTTCCACAATATTGCCGAAGGTATTATGGCGCAGAGCGTCAAATTGGATGTTCAGGATGCTCGTGACACTTCTTCTATTCTCGTGCCTGACGTAAAGAATGGGAATATCGTGGCGGCAGACTATGTGTTAAGTCAACTTGGAATAAACACTAATAAGTCATGGGACGGCAACTATATCAACGGTAACCCGATATGGGGCAAGGCAAACAAAGGCGAGACTTCCGTCAGCCTTGCGAAAGCCTCTGATTATGGCAGCAGGACTATTCCTGATGTCACGGGTATGGGCGCAAGGGATGCGGTGTTCGTACTTGAGAGTAGGGGCGTGAAGGTGAGATTACAAGGAAGGGGCAAGGTCGTGGAACAGAGCCTCCCGGTAGGTCATGTGATAAATAGAGGAGAAACTTGTTCTCTAAAGTTGGAAATATAAATCTATACGGCATGAAACTTAAAGAACTTATCAAAAATATCAAACCGCTTTGTGTCAAGGGAAATATTGACACAGACATTGTTTGTGTGAACATCGACTCACGGAAAATTAGTAATGGTCACTTGTTTATTGCCATGAAAGGCACACAGGTCGACGGGCATAAGTTTATCCCTATGGCGATAACACAGGGGGCTGCTGCTATTCTGTGTGAGGATATGCCTGAAGATATAGTTGATGGGGTTGCGTATGTTCAGGTGAAATCTACTGAGGATGTTGTCGGTGAGGTGGCAACGCAGTTTCATGGGGACCCGTCAAGGAAATTGAAACTTGTGGGTGTCACGGGAACGAATGGCAAAACTACCATCGCCACATTATTATATAATATGTTCCGTAAATTTGGTTTTAGGTGTGGCTTGTTGTCAACGGTATGCAACTATATCGAGGGGGATGCTCTGCCGACAAGTCATACTACTCCTGATGCTATCGAACTCAACCAACTGCTGGAGCGTATGGCGAAAGCGGGCTGCCAATATGTGTTCATGGAGTGCAGCTCTCATGCTATTGCGCAGAAACGCATAGGTGGCTTGAACTTCGCAGGGGGAATTTTCACTAATCTTACACGTGACCATCTTGATTATCATAAGACGTTTGAGAATTACCGTGATGCTAAAAAAGCGTTCTTCGATGGTTTGCCAAAAACGGCGTTTGCCATAACTAATGCTGACGACAAGAATGGTATGATAATGGTGCAGAATACTAAAGCTACGGTAAAAACTTATTCTACGACGTCAATGGCTGATTTCAAGGCGAAAATTTTGGAATGTCACTTTGGTGGCATGTATCTTGAGATTGATGGCAGGGAAGTTGGGGTGCAGTTCATTGGTAAATTCAACGTGAGCAACTTATTGGCTGTCTATGGCGCAGCTGTCATGTTGGGACAGCAACCAGAGGATGTGCTTGTGGTGCTTAGTACGTTGAAAAGTGTGAGTGGCAGACTTGACCCTGTCCGCTCTCCTGAAGGTGTTACGGCAATAGTAGATTATGCTCATACTCCCGACGCTCTTGAGAATGTGTTGAAAGCTATACATGAGGTGCTCAACAAAAAAGGTCATGTCATTACGGTGTGCGGAGCTGGCGGTAACCGCGACAAGGGAAAACGCCCGCTCATGGCGCAGGAGGCTGTCCGACAGAGCGATAAGGTGATAATAACGAGCGATAACCCGCGTTTCGAGGAGCCGCAGGATATTATAAACGATATGTTGGCTGGTCTGAACTCGCAACAGATGAAGAAAGTGGTGAGCATAGTCGATCGCAAGGAGGCTATCCGCACTGCATGTATGTTGGCTCAGAAGGGTGATGTGATTCTCGTGGCTGGTAAGGGGCATGAGGACTATCAGGAAATCAAGGGCGTGAAACATCACTTCGATGACAAGGAAATCTTGCATGAGATTTTCGGCAATTAACATAATTAATAGTATTTATAATGTTATACTACCTCTTTCGCTTCTTAGATGACTTCGGAATCCCTGGCTCTCACTTATGGGGTTACATTTCTTTCCGTGCTCTCTTGGCTCTTATCTTGTCGTTAGTGATATCGGCATGGTTCGGTGAGAGGTTTATAAAATATCTCAAGGGCAAACAAATCACTGAAACTCAACGTGACTCGAAGATTGACCCCTTTGGTATAAACAAAATTGGTGTTCCTTCAATGGGTGGCGTCATCATCATTGTCGCTCTCCTTGTGCCTGTCTTGCTGCTCGGTAGAATGCGCAATATCTACCTCATACTGATGATAATCACTACTGTTTGGCTCGGATTTCTCGGAGGTGTTGACGACTATATCAAGATATTCCGCCATAATAAGGAGGGTTTGCCTGGAAGGTTCAAGATAGTGGGACAGGTAAGTATCGGACTGATAGTGGGACTGATTTTATGGAGCAGCCCTGATGCGAAAATCAATGAGAATATAACTATTAATAGGACTGCTGATAAAGAGATAGTGGTCAAGCACCGTGCGGAAGCTACTAAATCCTTGCAAACTACTATCCCGTTTGTGAAAGGGCATAATCTCGACTATGCTCGTATCATGAGTTTTTGTGGCAAATACAAAACGGCGGCGGGGTGGATATTGTTCGTCGTTATGACGATATTTGTCGTAACTGCTGTGTCCAACGGGGCTAACCTCAACGATGGAATGGATGGCATGTGCGCCGGTATCTCTGCAATAATTGGGGTGGTCTTGGGCATTTTTGCTTACGTAAGCAGCCACATCCAATTTGCGGCATACCTTAATATAATGTATATTCCGGGATCACAGGAACTTGTTGTGTTCCTCAGTGCCTTCGTCGGGGCGCTGGTTGGCTTTTTATGGTATAATGCTTATCCTGCTCAGGTGTTCATGGGCGATACTGGCTCTCTTATGATTGGTGGGGTCATTGGGGTTTGTGCTATTATAATCCATAAGGAACTGATGTTGCCTATTCTATGTGGCATATTCTTCGTTGAAAGCTTAAGTGTCATCATACAGGTGTGGTATGCCAAAAAGGGTAACCGCAGGGGCGTGAAGCAGAGGGTGTTCAAGCGTACTCCCTTGCACGACACTTTCCGCACGAGGAATGAGCAACTTGACCCTGAGGCTAAATATGTTTTCAAAGGTCCAAAGAGTGTCGTTCATGAGTCAAAGATAACCATTAGGTTCTGGATTGTTACGATTATTCTTGCGGCGTTGACTATAATAACTCTTAAAATCAGATGAAAGGGGAGGATGAAATATGAAGAGGATAGTTGTTTTAGGCGCTGGAGAGAGTGGTGCTGGTGCTGCTGTCTTGGCGAAGAAAGTGGGCTTCGATGTGTTTGTTTCTGATATGTCTAAAATCAAAGACAAATACAAAAAATTACTTGATGCTCACGGAATCGAGTGGGAGGAAGATCGCCATACTGAGGAGAAAATCCTTAATGCCGACGAGATAATAAAAAGCCCCGGCGTTCCTTTGAATGCTCCTCTCATTGTGAAATGTAGGGAGAATGGTATCGGGATTATCAGCGAGATTGAATTCGCCGGGCGGTACACTGACTCTAAAATGGTTTGCATTACGGGAAGTAACGGTAAAACTACCACCACTTCTCTGATATATCATATTTTCAAGAGTGCTGGCTATGATGTGGGACTTGCTGGCAATATCGGCAATAGTCTTGCTTTGCAAGTGGCTGAGTCTCCACACAAATATTATGTTATCGAATTGAGCTCTTTCCAACTTGATAATATGTATGATTTTCGTGCTAATATCGCTATTTTGCTGAATATTACACCTGACCACCTCGACAGATACGACTATAAAATGCAGAATTATGTCGATGCGAAGATGAGAATTTTGCAGAATCAAACGCCCGACGACTCGTTCATCTATTGGTACGATGACCCGATAATAAAGGAAGAGTTAAAGAAATATGACATCAAGGCTATGCAACTGCCGTTCTCGGAATTGAAGAAGAATGGGGTTATCGCTTACATTGAACAGGGACAGTACAAGATAGAGGTGCCTACACCGTTCAACATGGAACAGGAGGAGCTCAGCCTTACTGGCAAGCATAATATCTACAACTCTCTCGCTGCTGGTATCGCTTCTGATGTCGCTGGCATAAAGAAGGAGATTATCCGCAAAAGTCTTAGTGACTTCCCTGGTGTAGAGCATCGCCTTGAGAAAGTTACTTCTGTTGCTGGCGTACAGTATGTAAACGACTCTAAAGCTACTAATGTGGATGCTTGCTGGTATGCTCTTGAAAGTATGAAGACTCCAGTCATCCTTATTATCGGTGGAACTGACAAGGGCAATGATTATAATAGTATAAAAGGTCTCGTGAAAGAGAAGTGTGTTGGCATCGTTTATTTGGGTGCTGATAATACTAAGTTGCACAATTTCTTCGATAGTATGGGCATCCCTGTTCGTGATACTCACAGTATGAAGGATTGTGTGAATGCTTGTTATGATATGGCGAAACCGGGTGATACTGTATTGCTGAGTCCTTGTTGCGCAAGTTTCGACTTGTTCAAGAATATGGAGGACCGCGGCGAGCAGTTCAAGGAGTTGGTGAGAAATCTCTGATAAATGGTTGAAACTGAATATTATCGTTAAAATGGAAGAAGCGAAATTGACGGAAATGAACACCGAGGAGAAAGTTGAGGGCACGAGGTTCAAGGGCGATATGGTAATCTGGATCGTGTTCTTCCTCCTCTGTATCGTGAGCATAATCGAGGTATTCAGCTCTTCGAGTGGCTTGGCATCTAAAAGTGGCAACTTTCTCAAACCGATAATGAAGCACTGCTGGCTGTTGGTGGTTGGCGTAATCGCCATGATTTGCACTATGAACATCAAGTGCAAGTATTTCAAGGTGATAACTCCTTTTGCTCTGCTCTTCTCTTTCATCGGTCTGATAGCTGTGTTGTGCCTCGGTGAGACTACTAACGGCTCTCAACGGTGGCTGTCGTTGTTGGGTGTGCAGTTTCAACCATCTGAAATCGCTAAGGGGGCATTGATTCTTGCTACGGTGCAGATATTGAGTGCGATGCAGACTCCCAACGGCGCTGACAAGCGTGCCATGAGGTATATCCTTATCGTCTGTGCCTTTATTATACCTCTCATAATGCTTGAGAACTTGTCTACTGCTGCTCTGCTTGGTTTGGTGGTGCTCTTGCTGATGTTCATTGGAAAAGTTCCGCTTGCGCAGCTTGGCAAGTTGTTGGGTGCGGTGATGATTGTCATCCTTTTTGTGCTGGGAATGGTAATGGTGGTCGGAAAAGACAAAACTGCTGTCGCCGCTAACGATAAGAATAATATGACTGAACAGGTTGAGAAAATTAAGGAGAGCTCGTTTGATAAGATATTTCACCGTGCCGACACGTGGAAGTCGCGTATGGTGCATTTCCTCGACCATAAGCAAGTGGCTCCTGAAGATGTGGATATTAATGGCAAGGATATGCAGACGGCTCACTCGAAAATTGCTATAGTGTCTTCTAATCTTGTTGGTAAAGGTCCGGGAAATTCGGTTGAGCGAGACTTTCTGCCACAGGCGTTCTCTGATTTCATTTATGCTATAATTATCGAGGAAACGGGCATCGTGGGGGCTTTTATAGTGTGTTTCTTGTATATCATCCTTCTCTTCCGCACGGCAACAATTGCTAATCGCTGTGTGAACACGTTCCCTGCATTGCTGATAATGGGTTTTTCACTGCTGCTCGTTATCCAGGCGATGTTCAACATGGCGGTGGCTGTGGGTCTTGTTCCTGTTACAGGCCAGCCGTTACCTTTGATAAGTAAGGGCGGAACATCCACGATAGTTAATTGTGTGTATATTGGTGTTATTCTCAGTGTCAGCTATTCGGCTAAGAAAAAGGATGAGGCGGATAAGGAAGATGCCTTGGAGACAATCACTGAGTAATAATGTTTGTATCGTAATCTTGTTATATAATTTTTAAAGCATACTGTTTATAAACTAAAACCAAAAGACATGAGAAAAATTTTTTTACTCAAAGGGGGCTTTCTATGCCTCTTTTGTGTTCTTGCCACAATAGCTGGGGCAAAAACAACATCTGGAGCATTCGCAATCTCTGAATTGTCGGATGAAGAAGACGAGGATGACGAAACTACTGAAGTAATTACTTATTCGCCTGCTGATGGCGAAACTTATGCTTCTGTTAGCGAAATCGTTGTTAAAACTACTAACGACATTCAATGTAATGAAATTGATAATGTCTTGGGTGATATTGTTGTTACGGATGAATCTGGTAATTCTGTAGTTGTCGTTGGTTATGAAATAATTACTGCTCCTGGCGCTTACGAGGGCTTTGATTATGATTGTGGCGTTAAATTCTCTCTTGAACAGGAAATCGTTAAAGCTGGAACTTATACTTACACAATCCCTGATAGTATAATGTATTGGCGAGGATTGACTCGTAATTATATTTATAATGAGGAGAAGACTATCTCTTTCTTGATAGATGGTTCTTTGGATAATTCTGATGACGAGGATGTAAGTGGTATCAACGGCGTCACATTACAGGCAACTGCTGATGATAAGATCTATAACCT
>JAJPYV010000032.1 GCA_021204735.1 Prevotella sp. | reverse complement strand
AGTGGCAAAGAGGAAGATACAAAGTCACAAAAAGAAGTTGAGGATGCGAAAAACTTTGATGTTCTGAAGTATGACGGTGTGCGTGCGCTACGTATCAACCAGAATGATTATGCAGTGAAGTGTTTCACTCATGCATTGGATATTCAGGATGATTTGGAGGTGCGGGATTACCTTTCACAGGCGTATATCCGTATAGGAGAGTTTGATTCGGCATGCAGACAATTGAAATTTCTTGCGGAACGCCAACCTGATAACCTTCAATTGTTGATTCGTCTTGCAAGTGTAGATTACATGATGGAGGATTATGATGCTATGCTTGAAGTATGCGGAAAAGCCATTCAACTCGATGAGAACAATGCTGAAACTCTGTTTTATTTTGCGAAGGCATATATCGGAAAAGATAATCTGAATGAAGCTATTGCAGCGTTGTCAAAGGCAATATCATCTAATGCTGAATATTATGACGCTTACCTGCTGAGAAGTGAGACGTTTCTCAAATGTGGGGAGTTGGAAAAGGCAGACGAGGATATTCTTTTCTTATTGAATATAATTGATGATAATGAGGATATTCTTATTCTGAAAGCCCGTATTGAGAGTGCGAAAAACAATGTTGGTGAGGCTATTTCTTATTATGATAAGGTTATTGCCGTAAATCCTTTCAATGTGGATGCATTCCGTGAGCGTGGCGAACAGAAAATTAAGTCGGGCGATGTTGAAAGCGGACAAGATGATTTTGATACCGCTAACGAATATGCCACGCAAGGGGAAGATGGCAGTGAGGACATTGAGGATAAAGTCAATGAGGCTTACAGAAACATAAATCCGATGGGACTTTGAGTAATTTTTAACTTTATCATCGATGAAGTTTCTCACGCTCGGCATAGTTCAAACAAGTTTGGCTCTGCGCTCGCTATCTCGAAACTTTTAACTTGGCTTTGCCTGTTGTATTATTTGGTTGAAATACGGATAAGGTATTTCAATGTTTTCTGCGTCGAAACGTTCTTTTACGGCTTTCAAGGCTTCGCATTTCAATACGTAGGCATTCCAACTGGTGGACGCCCAAGCCCATGCTCTCAACGTTATTGAGGAATTATCCAAACTGGTAACACGGATTACAACTTCCGGTATGTTTTTTTCACGCTCGGCTTCAGTTCTATGGTCAATAACTAATGGATTTTTCATTATCTCATCCCTCATCACTTCAAACGCTTTGTTCAAATCGGTCGTGTAAGATACCGCAACATCGATAAATGAGCATGTGGAGGTATCACCGTAAGAAGAGTTGATAATCGTACTTGAATTTATTTTGTTGTTAGGTATCAATATCATGCGGTTTTCTAAGTTACGGAGTATCGTGTGCCGAAGTGTGATCTCTACCACATTCCCTGTAATCGTATCGTCAATTTTGATGAAATCACCTACTTTAAAAGGACTGGAGAAAATTATGAAAAAGCCGCCTATGATGTTGGATAATGCCTCTTGAGAAGCCAAACCGACAGCCATTGCGACGATTCCCGCACTGGCAAGTATCGAGTTACTTACTTTCTCCATTCCTGGAATTAGCGACAGAAAACCGGTAATTCCGATTATGTAGATTATCGCAATTATAATCTGCCGTATAAATCCTAATTTCGTTTCTTCAAGTACTATTCTACCTTGCTTTCTCTGTGAACGATTGAATAGGTACTTAATGATTGTTGTAAGTATCTTGACAAAGATGAAAATCAGTATGCCCTTAATCAGGAAACCTACTATCCAGCGTACTGAAACGCCAAAGATTACTGTATCGAGAAATTCATTGATATCCATGCTTGTAGTTATTTTGGTTCGTGATATGTTCCATTTATCCTTACAAAGATACAGCAAACTAACTTAAATCAATATCATTTAATCGAAAATTATTATTTTTCATGGTTTTATATGTCATGTTTCTTTATCTCTTGCTATCTTTGCCTATTATAATTGAAATGTGATATGCTTAAGGAGGGAGACCTTTTCAGTTTTAATGATTTTGAGCCTGATGTTAAGGAAGGTAATGTGGAAAGAGAAAAATATGATTTGGAAGATTTGTTTGCCCGTCTTTCAAAATCTGACTTCCGCCGCAGCTTTCATCTAAAACCGAAAGATATTGAGTATATAAAAGAAAAAGGCATGCTTGTTATTGGCAAACATGCCGAAGATTTTGTGCGTACCCGTCTTGCTCCTGCATATATAAAGAATGAAGGTAAGCAGACTCCCATGCGTGGGCATCCTGTTTTCATTGCCCAACATGCAACTGGTTGTTGTTGTCGCAACTGCCTTTTCAAATGGCATCATATTCCTCTTAGACGTGAACTAACCCAAGAGGAACAGAATTATGTAGTTGCAGTGTTGATGGAATGGATTAGTAATCAAATGTATTCTAAGTAATTATCCCGATTCACTACATGAAACTCTGCGCTGGGGTATGCTGTCTGGAACGCTTTCGGCACCTTAGGGTTTTTGTTGCCCCATTTGAACTCTAAGGCGGTCAGCTTATCTGACTGTTCCTCTATCAGGTCTATCTCTTGCTTGTCGTAGGTGCGCCAGAAGTAGAAGTCCTTTTGCAACCTATAATTGAAATTGGCTTTCCGCCTCTCGCTGATTACGTAGTTTTCCCACAACGCACCGACATCCTGCCTGATGGCCAATGGCGAGAACGCTCCTATAATGGCGTTGCGGATGCCGTTGTCGCAGAAATACCACTTCGCAGCTTTTGTAACCTCCTTTCGCAGATTACGTGAGTATGTTCCGAGACGGTAAATCACGAATACTTTCTCTAATAGGTCTAAGTATTTCTCTACTGTCATCCTACTCATGCCAAGTTGTTTGCCCAACTCGTCATTCGATACCTGACTGCCCACTTGATATGCGAGCAACTGCAACAGATTGCGCATCTTACTTGAGTTTTTAAGTCCGTCAACAGCCAATATGTCTTTCAGCAGGTATGCGTTGACAATTTCGCGCAAATAGTCGATTTTGTCTCCGAAACTATCTAACATTACCACATCCGGATAAGATCCGTAAATCAGTCGTGCTTCAAGGTTCTGCCGTGTCTGGAGAGGAGTCTCTATCTGTGCGATTTCCCTCTGTGAGAATGGGGTCAGACGAAATTGTGAACTGCGCCCGACTAACGGCTCTCCGGCTTTGTTCAACAGGTCGAATGATGACGAGCCGCTCGCTATAATACTTACGTTTGGTAACTCGTCAACTATGAGTTTCAGGATATTCCCGATTTGGGGGACACTCTGTGCTTCATCGATTGCCAATAGGTCAACTCCTTCCAATAGATGCCGATAGTTTGCCACACTTCGGTTTTGCAACAATGCCACTGTATCGTAATCTTCACCGTTCAGCAGCATCGTTCGTCCTGAATAGCCTCTCACGATTTCTTTCATCATGATGGTTTTTCCTACCCGTCGCGCCCCGAAAATCAAGACTGCCTTCCCTGGTTTGATTTTCTTGATTATGGTGTCTTGTAGTGTCCGCTTTATTGTTGCCATATTGTTTTATATTTACCGCAAAGATAAAAATTGTATTCTGAATATACAAATTTTACAATAAAAAAATTACTTGAAATAGCGATTTTTATATAAATTTCATATTTTATGTTAGCGATTTTTATAAAAATATAGAATTTTCAATTAGCTAAATTTATAGTAAAATCGTATTGCAAAGTAGCAAAATTTACGTAAAAATTGTATTGTCAATTAGCGATTTTTACAGTTTTCTGTAAATAAAATAGAAAAATAGTAAAGAATATTTATAAAGAAAACACTTTTACGGTTGTACGATGTAGGCTTACAGCATTACTCGTTCATTAAAAACTTCTTGAAGTTGGCGAAATCCTTGCTCATCGGGATGCTCTGTTTTGTTCCTTTCATGAACTCGGCAAGACGGTCAGGGATGGTGACGGTGGAGTTAATCGCACTCTCAACTGTGTCCTTGAATTTGGCAGGGTGTGCTGTCTCAAGGAATACACCTGTCTCGTCTGGCAAAAGCTGTTCTTTCAAGGCACGGTAGCCGCAAGCACCGTGAGGGTCGAGGATGTATCCGTTTTCGGAGAAACAAGATTTCATTGTCTCACGGATCTGTTCATCACTGTATGTTGCCCCACTGATTATTGACGTAATCGTATCATGGTTACCCTTGTAAAGATCGTAAACACGAGCGAAGTTGCTTGGGTCTCCTACATCCATTGCGTTTGCTATTGTCTGGATGCTCGGTTTCGGCTCGTAAACGCCAGTTTTCAGGAAGTTGTAGAAAATGTCATTCGCATTATTAGCAGCGATGAAACGCTTTATGGGCAGTCCCATGCGGTGTCCAAACAGTCCGGCTGTTATGTTGCCGAAATTGCCGCTCGGAACACATACAACGAGGTTGTCAGCAAGTCCCTGCTTTTTCATGCGAGCGTAAGCGTTGAAATAGTAGAACGCCTGTGGCAGGAAACGCGCCACGTTGATTGAGTTGGCGGATGTCAGTCGGATATGCTCGTTAAGTTCCTTGTCCATGAACGCACTCTTTACTAATGCCTGGCAATCATCAAATACTCCGTCAACCTCTATTGCCGTGATATTCTGACCGAGGGTGGTGAACTGGCTTTCCTGAATTTTGCTAACCTTTCCTTTCGGGTAAAGAACATATACGTGGATGCCCTCAACGCCCAAGAAGCCGTTGGCAACGGCAGACCCCGTGTCACCGCTTGTGGCTACAAGTACGTTGACAAGTTCTTTGCCCTCCTTGCGGTTGAAAT
>JAJPYV010000252.1 GCA_021204735.1 Prevotella sp. | reverse complement strand
ACAAAGTGGGGAATTTTCTCCGCCATAAGTGGGTATTTTTATTATGCCATTAACAGTCGGCATATAAGAATAATTTGTCAATAGCAAGACTACGGTCACATTATATATTCTCAAAAAGAGTATATAAAGAATTATATAAAGCTAATCCGGATGTTATTTATTGCATATTCCCCCCAAATTTTCTGGTGAAGGAGATAGCAAAATATAAAAAAAACCACGATGTGAGGATTGTATATGACTGTTTCGATTTATGGCCGGAAAGTATGCCCATAAGTAAAAATAAAAAAAGGCTATTAACAATGCCATTTAATATATGGGCAAACCTGAGGGACAATTATATAGATTCCGGAGATATGCTTCTGTGTGTAGCAGATGCTGCCAAAGAATTGATGCAGAACAAATATCCCAATATGCATATAGAGGTATTGCGACCCTCTATTCAGGAAACCGGTGTTCCTGATTATGATTTTGATGTTAATAGAGAGATAAATTGTTGTTATCTGGGAAATATAAATTATATAACAGATATTGAACTGGGCGTACAAATCTTGTCTTGTCTGGCTATGAGCAAGAAAGTGACCCTACATATTATAGGTGGAGGAATAAATCTGGATCAGTTTGTTTCTGAGCTGGAAGATAAGGATGTGCACGTTGTTGAGCATGGATGCATTTTTGATGTTGAAGAAAAAAAAAAGATATTCGAGATGTGTGATTTTGGAATAAATATTCCAAAGGAAGAAGTCAACTCGGCAATGGCGTTAAAGTTTGTGGAATATTTACATGTCGGCTTACCAATAATTAATTCCGGATTGGGAGACAATCATGTTGCTGTAGGGCAAAGAAATCTAGGAATAAATATAGACAGAGATGATATTGTCGGAACGGCGGAAAGGATATTAGGACTTGGCACTGATAAACTTCTGAAAATGCATCAGAATTGCTTGGAATACTATAATGATTTTTTCGTTAATCAAAACATTGATAAAATTTTGTTTGGGAGTCGGAATTGAGTGAATCAAATTAAAACGAAGTGACTGTGAGAATAGTATTTAATCGGAATAAAAAGGATTGATATGAAAAGAACAGTAAAAATGAGTGGAATGATATTGCTATTAACATTTATTGTGTTTATAGCAATATATTCATTTGGACAGATAATAGGATATAATGCAGTAGTGTTTATTATTATATTTGCTGCATATTTTATTGTCCTATATCTGACATGTAGAATAGATGGGCTATTGGAGAGCCCGCTTGTCTGGTGGGAAGTGTTTTGGCTGCTTTTTATCATAATAGCCAGATTTAAATCGGACAATGTGGAGATAACTTTTTGGATCTCTGATTTGTTTTGGTATGTAATGGTTAATACTGTAGTATTTTTCTGTACATATATGTTTTTTCGGTCAAACAGAAATTCAAAAGTTAGTACAGCAGATTCAAATAATACCGGGTCATGCTATTTGTTTACCTGGTTTATAATAGCTATATTAATTATTGGAATCATAGGTTTTATCCTGCAGGTTCGAGAAAAGGGATATATTCCTTTGTTGAGTGGTAATCTGGGAGCGTCCATAAGACGTAACTTTGAGGATTCCCAGTTTGGATCAATTTTCAATGTGGCCAGAATAGGATGCGCCTATGTGCCGTTGTTGAAGAAAAAGGGAGCAAGCAGATTCGAGTCGGGTCTGGCTCAAGTATGCTTTGTTTTGTATTTACTGTGTAGTCTTTTGAGCGGATGGAGATTTAATTTCTTCCAGGCTATTGTATTGTATGTCACTACAGTGTTTCTTGTTTCTTCGGGAGAAAAGATCAAGAAAGGGTTGGCAAATCCGTTGATAAAAAAAGCTATAAAATATTTTCTGGTACTGCTGGTTGTGTTTGTGGGCGTGGCACTGGTTAGGCTTGGCGTGGCGGGTTCATTGAAAGGTACGGTTTCTTTTATTTTTAATTATATTTATATGTATATATCGCCGCAGTTTATTAATTTTGGAAATGCAATGAAGACACTCACCCCTAATGGTAATTTTACGCATATTACAGAAGGAATATGGAGTATTTTCATAGATGGAAGTAGACTGAGTTCATACAATCCCGTTGAGTTCAGTTTGACTGGTGGCTATAATGTGTCGACTTATTTACTAAGAGCATATCAGGATTTGGGGATTGGCGGAACGGTTCTGGTTACATTTACCATAGCTATGTGTTCGGCGATAGTGTATGGAAAATGTCGTAAATACGGTACAAATGCTGTCTGTGCGATAGGAATATTAGGGGTATTTAATGCATGTATCTTTTCGATGGAGAATTCATATCTCTTTTCTTCATCATCACCGTATATATGGATAGTAATATCGATTATAGCCGGTATACTATGCAGATCAACAAAAAGACATACTGTTATAAAGAGGGTCGCTCATAATGAAGACAGTTAGCATGTATAAATACGATAATGTTAATAACACTACGAAAAGCACTGTTTGGGGTGTGGCGAACAGACTTATGATCTTATTTTCAGAGTTTATTCTGCGCGCAATCATCATAAGAGTGCTCGGTGCTGAGTATCTGGGATTAAGTGGTTTGTTTACTTCAATTCTGCAGGTCTTAAATATGGCGGAATTAGGCTTCTCGTCTGCTATTGTCTACAGTATGTATAAGCCAATTGCGGAAGGGAATACAGATGAAATATGCGCATTAGTAGCGCTATATAAAAAGGTATACAGAATAATAGGTTGCGTTATATTAGTGATTGGTCTGGTGATTCTGCCCCTTTTACCGAAGTTGATAAGCGGAACAAATTCAACCAATTTAAATATATATATATTATATTTGATTTCGCTGTCATCGACTGTTTCAAGCTATTTTCTTTTTGCATACAGGAATTGCCTGTTTGCCGCTCATCAACGAAATGATGTGACTAACGCAGTATCCTTTGGGTTAATGGTGCCGGAGCAATTGCAAAAATATTAATTCTGTTTCTGACAAAAAACTACTATTTGTACATGGCCATGACAGTTGTAATAAATGTCATGATAAATATCATAACCATGTTGTATGCCAGAAAATGGTATCCTGATTATGTTTGCAGGGGGAAGATATCTGCCGATCAAAAACAAAAAATAAAAAAGAATGTATTTGGCCTGATGATCAGTAAAATCGGCACTGCGACCAGGACGTCAATAGACAGCGTTTTTATCTCAGCTGTAATGGGACTGACAGCAGTTGCTATATACAATAACTATTATTATATCATGTCTGGAGTAAGTGGATTTTTGAGTATCATAACTACATCACTTTCTGCCGGGGTAGGAAATAATATAGTAGTCAATACTCTGGCGAAAAATCATAGCGACATGAAAAATATGATGTTTGTGTTTGGCTGGTTAACAGCATTTTGCACCTCGTGTCTGGTCGGATTGTATCAGCCATTCATGTACATGTGGCAGGGTGGATCCATGATTCTGCCAAATTATACAATGCTGATTTTTTGCCTGTATTTTGCACTTAACATAATGGGAATAATTCCAAGTGTTTATTATACAGCAGCAGGTTTATTTTGGGAAATGAGATATGCCTCTTTTCTGGAAGCCATAGCAAATATTGTTTTGAATTTTATATTTGTACATTTGTGGGGAATATTTGGTATCGTGCTGGCAACAGTCGTTTCCATTTTTGTTTTCAATAATATATTTGTTATACATGTTTTATATAAATTTTTGTTTAAAGGGTTTTCCAAAATGAAGATATATAAGGAAATGCTGGGATATTATGTAATGACTTTGGTTTCATCAGTAATTGTATATTTTTTGTGCGATCTGATGCCGCTAAAGGGATTGGGACATTTTGGGATAAGGATACTAATATGCCTGTTAATACCAAATATACTGTTTTTCATCGTTTACCATAAGAATGAAAGAACGAAATGGATGTTTAAAATGTTGATACAGGTTAAGGGCATTATAAAAAAATGAGCAAGATAATTGAGGTAATACAATATAGAGCCAATGGCCGGAATAGGAGGAAATTCTTTTTATGGATAATATTTCGATAATAACACAAGAATTGGCTGAAAAAGGTAAATTCCGCCCAATCGTAAATATTTGCAATAGGGTTTTTAAGACCTCTGATTTGTTACTGCATCGATTCTATTGTAGGAGAATCAAAGGTAGAGATTTTACGATTATATCGAATAATTGTTGGGGGGGTTATTTATGAACACTTTGGTTTACAAAAACTGTCTCCAACAGTAGGCACTTATTTTTATGCAGACGATTATATAAAATTTATTTCAAACCTGCAATATTACTTATCCTGTGACCTGACATTTATCTCTCATGGGGATTCAAAGTATGCTGATATTTTATCGTTAAAGAAACAGGAATCTGCACCGATAGGTTGTCTGGACGATGTGGAAATTGTTTTTTTGCATTACCATTCGGAGGAAGAAGCAAGAGAAAAATGGGAAAGAAGGGTAAAGAGAGCCAATACGGACAACCTGATTGTTAAATTTTCGGAGCAGAATTTATGTGAGTATTCTCACCTCAAAGAATTTGACGCAATGCCATATGAGAAGAAAATATTATTTACCAAATGTGATTATCCAGAGTTTGGATGTGCGATAAAACTACCTTTTTACAGTAAGTGCATCTCTCTGTTAAGTGATATCCATGAATACAGATTTGTTATGAAAAAAATAATGGATGTTATTAATTGAAGTTGTTTGAGAAAAGGAACAATCCGGACGAACAGGGGTTGATTTTGATGAAGAAAACGGTCGATTGTCTAAAAC
>JAJPYV010000083.1 GCA_021204735.1 Prevotella sp. | reverse complement strand
TACTATGTATATTGAATATAAAAATGTGAGTATCTATCAGGATGATGTCTGTGTTTTGAAAGACGTTGACTTCAGCTTGAACGAGGGGGATTTTATCTATATTATAGGTGCTGTCGGCTCTGGTAAGAGCAGCTTGCTGAAAACGTTCTATTGTGAACTTGATATTTACGATGGTGACGAGGCGAATGTATTGGGACGTAATCTGCTCAAAATAAAGCGCAGAGAGGTTCCTGCATTGCGCAAAAAACTTGGTGTGATTTTTCAAGACTTCCAATTGCTTCATGATAGGAGTGTGTATAGAAATCTTCGCTTTGTACTCCGTTCCACTGGTTGGAGGAATAAGGAGGAGATTGATGAACGTATCGAGGAGGTGCTTGATTCTGTCGGCATGTTGGACAAGAAAATGAAAATGCCTTACGAATTGTCTGGCGGTGAGCAGCAGCGCATCGCTATCGCTCGTGCTATCCTTAACAACCCGAAAATAATCATCGCTGATGAGCCTACGGGTAATCTTGACCCTGAAACGGCTGACAATATCGTGGGCCTTCTTAAAAAAATCAGTTCTAAGGGTACGGCGGTGGTTATGTCTACTCATAACATCCCGATGCTTGATAAGTTTCCTGGTATAGTTTACCGCTGTAAGGATGGGGAGATGAAGGAGATAACTTCTGTTTTTCACGAAAAACTAAAACAGAAGGGTGAAACAGGAAATCAACCTGTAAAAGAATCGGAAGTTCAGCAGGAAGCTCAACCTGAAAAACAACCTGAAAGTCAATCTGTGGAACAGATAGAAAAACCGTCTGATCCTGTTTCAATAGAAAACAAAATTGAAAAATCAGAAAGTAATAAGGTGGAGGATAATTGAAATAAAAGTTTGTAGATTATGAAAGTAATGAAATTTGGTGGCACGTCGGTAGGCTCTCCTGAGAGGATGAAGCATGTGGCGTCGTTGATAACTGGCAGTTCTGAACCTGTATTTGTTGTCCTTTCTGCTATGTCGGGAACTACCAACTCGTTGGTGGAGATTTCCGACTATCTTTACAAAAAAAATCCTGACGGTGCTAACGAGGTAATCAACCGCTTGGAGAAAAAATATATAAAACATGTGGATGATCTCTTTTCTACGGAAAAGTTCAAAAGGGTGTCTTTATCTTTCATCCACGACGAGTTCAATTATCTGCGTTCTTTCACGAAGGATATATTCACGAGTTTTGAGGAGAAAAGAATTGTGGCTCAAGGGGAGATTATCAGTACTAACATGATGGCTAACTATCTCAAGGAGTGTGATTATAATACTATGCTCATTTCTGCCCTCGATTTTATGCGCACTGATAAGAACGGGGAACCGGATGCTGCTTATATCAAGAAAAACTTGAATAAAATTCTTGATGATAATACTGGTAAACAGGTTTATATCACTCAGGGCTTTATTTGCCTTAATAATTATGGTGAGATTGATAACCTGCAGCGTGGGGGCAGCGATTATACTGCTTCATTGGTGGGTGTCGCTCTTGGTGCTGATGAGATACAGATTTGGACTGACATCGATGGTATGCACAATAACGATCCTCGTGTGGTGGACAAGACGGAGGCTGTACGTCAATTGCATTTCGATGAGGCTGCCGAACTTGCTTATTTCGGTGCTAAGATTCTTCACCCTACTTGTGTCTTGCCTGCCAAGTATGCTGGCATTCCTGTGCGCCTGCTCAACACTATGGATCCTACTGCTCCTGGCACAATTATCAACAACGAGATTGTAAGGGGTAAGATAAAGGCTATTGCTGCAAAGGATAATATCACTGCGATAAAGATTAAAAGCAGTAGAATGCTACTTGCTACGGGTTTTTTGCGCAAGGTGTTTGACATTTTCGAGCGTTTCCAAACTGCTATAGATATGATTGCTACGAGTGAGGTGGGTGTGTCAATGAGTATTGATAACGATACGTATCTCAAAGAAATCGTTGCGGAACTGAAGAAATATGGAACGGTAACTGTTGACCGTGATATGTGTATCATCTGTGTTGTTGGTGACTTGGATTGGAGCAATGTGGGATTTGAGACTCTTGCTACTGATGCTATGAAAAATATCCCTGTCAGGATGATTTCTTACGGCGGCAGTAATTATAATATCTCTTTTCTTGTGAGTAAGACTGACAAGAAACGTGCGCTGCAAAGTCTGAGCGACACTTTGTTTGATAATTAATCTTGATTGTAAAACTTAATAGGATTTTCTGCCATGAACGATAAAGGTGTATTTCCTTTGGATAAATTCTGCAATATTGACACTCCTTTTTATTATTACGACACTGCTTTGTTGCGCAAAACTTTGTGTGCCATTAACAAGGAGACGGCAAAATATGATAATTTTTTCGTCCACTATGCTATAAAGGCGAATGTTAATCCAAAGTTGTTGTGCTTAATCAAAGATTCTGGTCTTGGTGTTGACTGTGTGAGTGGGGGTGAGATACAGGTGGCTCTCAATGCTGGGTTTTCTGCTGACAAGATTGTGTTCGCTGGTGTCGGCAAGAGTGATAAGGAGATAAATCTTGGTCTGGATAGCGGCATTCTGTGCTTCAACGTGGAGAGTGTTCCTGAACTTGAGGTGATCAATCAACTTGCTGAAAAGAGGGGTATGGTTGCTAATGTGGCGTTTCGTATCAATCCTGATGTGGGGGCGCATACGCATGCGAATATCACCACAGGTCTTGCTGAGAACAAGTTTGGCATCTCCATGTCTGATATGGTGGGTATTATAGAGATGGCAAAGGGAATGGCTAACGTGAAGTTTGTTGGTTTGCATTTCCATATCGGGTCTCAAATCCTTGAAATGGATGATTTTGTCGCTCTCTGTAACAGGGTGAACGAGTTGCAGGACAAATTAGAAGGTATGGGTATATCTGTTGAGAACATTAATGTAGGTGGTGGTCTTGGTATTGATTATCATAATCCAAACGGGGCTCTGATCCCGAATTTCAAGGCGTATTTCGAGACGTACGCTAAGAATTTGAAGTTACGCAAGGGACAGACACTGCATTTTGAACTTGGTCGTTCTGTTGTGGGTCAGTGTGGCTCGCTCATTACAAGGGTTTTGTATGTGAAGCATGGTGCGGTGAAGAAATTTGCTATCGTTGATGCTGGCTTTACTGACTTAATCCGCCCGGCTTTTTATCAGGCTTACCATAAAATCGAGAATATTTCTAATGATGCTGCTCTTGATACTTACGATGTTGTCGGTCCAATCTGTGAATCGAGTGACGTGTTCGTAAAGGACTATCAATTGAATGGGTGTCATCGTGGTGATTTGCTCGCTATCCGCTCTGCTGGGGCGTATGGCGAGGTGATGGCTTCGCAATATAATTGCAGAGAATTGCCAAAGGGCTATGTTACTGAGGACTTGTAATTACAAAATTGTTAATTTGGCATGTTTTTTGATTTCTTGTTTTTCAACCAATTGGCTCTTATAATTTGTGCTGTTTTGATAGTACTTGCTCTCTTTTCTTGCTTTGCGGATTCTTTCTTCAGAAAAATCCACGAGAATGAATATAGAAATGAGCAATTGCAACCTGTGTCGGTTATTATCGTTTCTGATAACAATGCGTTGGAACTGAAAGAGAACTTGCCGGCATTTTTCTCACAAGATTATCCTCAGGGCTTTGAGGTGATTGTGGTGGTCTGCAAGGATGAGGATGGCACGGAGGATATTCTTAAGACTTTTGGGGAGCATGAAAATCTTCATGTTACGTTTGTTCCTACTTCTGCCAAATATATGAGTACGCATAAGCTCGCTATAACATTGGGTGTCAAGGCTGCAAACAATGAATGGGTATTGCTTACTGATGCTGACTGCCGCCCTGTTTCTGATAAGTGGATTGCTACAATGGCTTCCAACTGTGCTTCTGATAGGACATTGGTATTTGGTTATAGTAATTTTGATAAATATACAGGTAATTTCAAGAGGTTTTTCCGCCTGCACAATGAGTATAGGAATATGTGTCAGGCATCGAAGTCGTATGGCTATGGCATGTTTGGCAGTAACTTGATGTTCCGCAAAAGTGTGTTCATGGATGAGAAGGGCTTTCAGGGCAACCTTAAATATACTCGTGGGGAGTATTATTTTCTCGTTAACAAGTATGGCGACGAGGATGTCATTGCTGTTGACCTTACTCCTGATGGTTTTGTTGAGGAGGAAAAACCTACTAAAAAGCAATGGCGTAACAAGAATATGTTCTATATGGAAACACGCAAGCACCTCAACCATCGCTTGCGTTACCGCTTTGTTTTCAACTTGGATATGCTGTCATTCCATCTTTGCTTGTGGCTGTCTATCGCTGCAATAGTTTATTCTGCTATCTCTTTGAATTTACTGATCTTAGTTGTAGCTGCCCTTGCGTTTATCGTTCCGTTAATAGTCCGAACTGTTACTGCATGCCGTATCTTTCGCCTTTTTAATGCTAACATTCCTATGATATGCATTATCCCCTTTGAGCTTCATCTCATATTCCACAATCTCAAATATAAACTGAAATATAAATTCTCCGATAAAACAGATTTTATCTGTCATAAGTTCTAAAGACAGAATAAGGATCCCTTCATCCCAATATCGTCTTTTGAGAATTTTATCCGATAAGATTACAATATTTACAAGTACTTACCTGTTTTCGCCACCTAATTTAAGAATCGACACTACAGGTATCTGTGATGAGGATTTTTGATTAAATATGGCTTACGTATTGGCGAAAACGGGATATCGAATTTTTATTTTTTTATTTTTTATTTTTTATTTGCAAAGCATTGCCCTCGTTCACC
>JAJPYV010000379.1 GCA_021204735.1 Prevotella sp. | reverse complement strand
TATTTAGACTTGCTAAAACGCATTACGACAGAAGGCGTAAAGAAGCACGACCGTACAGGAACAGGAACAATAAGTATATTCGGCAACCAGATGCGGTTCAACATGGAAGACGGATTTCCTTTGCTTACGACAAAGAAGTTGCATTTAAAGTCAATAATCTACGAACTGCTATGGTTTCTGAAAGGAGACACCAATGTAAAATACCTTCAGGAGCATGGTGTGAGGATATGGAACGAATGGGCCGATGAGAGGGGCGAGTTAGGACCTATCTACGGTTATCAGTGGCGTTCATGGCCAGACTATAATGGAGGACATATCGACCAGATAAAAAACATTTTAAATCAAATAAAAAACAATCCAGACTCCAGGAGAATGATTGTCAGTGCATGGAATGTCGCTGATATCGACAAAATGAACCTCCCTCCTTGCCACTGCCTGTTCCAATTCTATGTAGCAGACGGGAAACTAAGTTTACAACTTTATCAGCGAAGTGCCGACACATTCATCGGTGTACCATTCAACATCGCATCATACGCATTACTGTTAATGATGGTAGCACAAGTTACGGGATTAAAGCCAGGCGAGTTTATACACACAACGGGAGACACACACATTTACTTAGACCATATTGAACAAGTAAAGCTACAATTAACCCGAGAGCCGCGCCAATTACCTACGATGAAACTCAATCCAGACGTAAAAGACCTTTTTGATTTCAAATATGAAGACTTCACGTTAGAGAATTATGACCCATGGCCACATATTCCAGGTAAAGTGAGTGTTTGACAAAAGATTAATTACGAAAAGAACAATTTGCATGAAAATAAGTATCATAGCAGCAGTAGCGCAAAACAGAGCAATTGGAAACGACAACAAACTTCTATATTGGTTGCCCAATGATTTAAAGAGGTTCAAGAACCTGACCACAGGGCACACCATCATAATGGGAAGGAAAACATTCGAGTCACTGCCGAATGGAGCGCTACCAAACAGAAGAAACATAGTGTTGAGCAAAAGCAAGTCCAACTTTGCAGGTTGCGACTGCTATTCATCGCTCGAAGAAACCCTAAGACATTGCTCAAATGATGAGGACATATATATAATAGGAGGAGCCAGCGTATATACACAAGCCATTAAAATCGCAGACCAACTCTGTCTAACCGAGGTTCACGACACCCCCAAAGAAGCAGACACATACTTTCCACCGTATGATGACTGGAAAGAAATAAGACGTGAAGAGCATGGTAAGGATGAGAAGCACGCATACGAATACGCATTCGTAGATTATGCAAGATAAAGATAATTAATCATCTTTATCGTCATCCAAGCTATCATTCATCGGAGCATCTGCAATAGGCATCTGACGCTCAAATGCCGAATTGAATGAAATAATAGTCTCACTGCGCGCCAAGTCAAGAGGCTGCAACTTATCGTGTATGATATTCAACAGATGATGGTTGTTTTGGGCATAAATTTTAATGAACATATCATAATCACCTGTAGTATAATGACATTCCACAACTTCAGGGATATCCCTTAGAGCCTCGATAGCCCTACCAAAATTCTCAGGGTTTTTAAGGTTAAGACCAATGTAAGCACAAGTCTCATAACCGATTTTCTCTGGATCAATTATAAACTTTGACCCCTTGATGACACCAAGATGGTAAAGTTTCTGTATGCGTTGATGTATCGCAGCACCGCTAACGTTGCAGACACGAGCTACCTCCAAAAAAGGAACACGCGCATCTTCTGCGATAAGACGAAGGATTTTTCTGTCTAAGGAGTCTAAACTATGATGTGCCATTTGATATTTATTTGTTTCAATGCAAAGATATAAAAAATTTTTAACCTAACAACAAATCGGAAGCAAAAAAGTAAGATTTCGTATCAAATTAAAACATTTATTTATATCAATGTTTCACTTTTCACTCTTTTGGAGAGCAGAAAAGTTGACTCTCACCACATTTGCCTGCATAAGAGCCTGTTTGACATCAGAGATGATACCCATCTCGGTATCACGGTCGGCCTTCACCGACACGCTCATCATTTGCAAATCCTCAGGAGTCATTCTGTCGCGTTCCTCAGTAACATAGTCAACCACCATAGGAAGATCAGCAAATTTATCGTTCACCTGTATGCGCGTTTCGGCATTAGCACTCTGAACATTCTCTATGGGTTTGCCTATATAAATATATGTGACGGCAGACTTTTTGGTCAGTTTGGTAAGTTCCGTACCTTCCGGCACACGGTATCTCACCTTTAAAGTAACCTCCCTCATGTGAGTAACAGCCATGAAAAAGAACAGCACCACGAATATAAGGTCAGGCAAGGTAGCTGTAGTAAGAGACGGGACATCACGCTTTGTGCGTCTGATAAAAGTCATTTTTCATCCTCCTTCCATTCAGTTGTCTCCGCAATTCTTTGAGGATAGTAAGCTCTGACTTGCTCACGCTGTTCAGGCGTACACATGGCATAACTCTTTCCGAAAGTTTTCCTCGCATAACTATTCCGCAGAATATTATAAGCAGCGACAAGTTCGTTCTGCACATTGAAATAAGCATCGTATGGAGCTTTACTGTCAACATTAAGAGCGATTACATGTTGCTTACGGTCAGCCACATTGCAAATAAAGTTAATAGTTTTCAGGCGCAACTTACTGATATCCAGAGGAGTATCATCCGCCAACAAGTTACCAGAAGAAGTTATCCGCAAGTTCATCACGTTGCGTTTCTCGATATCCGTAATATTCTGCTGTTCGGTAGTTTCAGGCGAAGGCAACTGTCTCATCAATCCCTTGTCAACATCCATGGAAGTCATGACAAGGAAAGACACCAACAGAATGAATGATATATCAGCCGTAGAAGTGGTGTTAATTCCAGGTAATTTGCGTCTCTTGTGCTTTAAAATCATAGTCGCTGTTTTTAGGACATAAATTACCTTATTTTTTCAATCGGAGTTTTCTGCCGTAGCCCGATACGCCAAACGCCACCCCAAGAACAGCCACAATCAACATCACAATAACAGTGTTGATGAACATGTCAGTGGTTTTCAACCAGAAAGTTTGTGCGAACTCCACACCATTAACCTGCACAGGTTGAGTGGAGCCCAACAAGAATGTAATTACCATGCAGCACAAAAGCAAAGCCACCGTACACCACATAATCTTCGATTCTGGAATATTGTTGGTGACGTTAGTCGACTTATCCCTCCGTTTAATCGCACGAACCACGGAATAAGCCATGATAACCAATGCAGCGACAATGAGCAAATAAACGAATATCAATACGGCATCAGTCAATAAAGGGGCATTGAAATCAGGATCCTCACTATATGGCGTATCAAATCCAATAATGAAAAACGCGCCAAAAAGCAATACAATAAAGGCAATGAGAATAAACAGAACACGTGTAGACACCCGCTCCGTCTTCATACCTCTATTATATTGTAAAAAACGCATTATCGAGTCAATTTATATTTCATTATCGTATCGAGCAGAGAAATTGCAGATTCCTCCATTTGGCTTGTAAGGTGCTCGATTTTGGAAAGGATATAATTATAGAAAATCTGAAGTACGAGAGCAGAGATGATACCGAAGATAGTGGTTATCAAAGCCACTTTCATACCAGCAGCAACGATAGTAGGACTGATGTCACCTGCCATTTGTATCTGTTCAAAAGCCATTACCATACCAATCACTGTGCCGAGAAAACCAAGTGAGGGAGCCATGGCGATAAACAGCGTTATCCACGAGCAACCTTTCTCAAGATTAGCCGACTGCACAGAGCCGTAAGACGTGATGCTACGCTCAATATCATCTATTGACTCATCAATGCGGACAAGACCTTGATAGCAAATAGAAGCAACCGGGCCACGTGTTTCACGGCAAATATCTTTCGCCCCTTCAATGTTACCATCCATTATAAGAGCCTCGATATCAGCCATCAATTTTTTAGCGTTAATCTCAGACAGAGTAAGATAAATAATGCGTTCAATGCAGAATGCAAGGCCCAACACCAAGATGAGAGCAACCAACGACATGAAACCAGCGTTACCCTCGATAAATTTGGTTTTCAATCCTTTATGGAAACCGGTACTTTCAATAGGCTCAAGTTCAGAATCCAAATCTGCAAGTTCGTCAAGAGCGAGAGAATCTTCGATGTTGGAGATATCCATAGAATCTATCGCAGCAGCATTCATAGCAGCAGAACTGTCGGTAGCATTCTGAGCAAGCAAAAGATTACTTTGAAAGAATACAAGGAATGATATTATTGCTGTCTTTGCAATCAGATTTTTCATTAACGCATAGATTAAAATAAAAGGCTGTAACAAATCCACGCGCAACCTAAATTGAGCTAAGACCCTTAACAACCGCAAATCAAGTTATCATCCAGTCGAGAAAAGGCAAACAGAATTATTGCGAAATTCCACTGACTGGATTTAAAATAAGCGGAAAGAGGGGGATTCGAACCCCCGAAGCGCTTTTGACGCTTACGCGCTTTCCAGGCGCGCCTCTTCAGCCACTCGAGCATCTTTCCAGAACTCCGCTTGGCATCTCTAATTGAGTTGCAAAATTATTGCTTTTCTGTCTATTTCCCCAAAAAAATTACATCTTTTTTATTTTATGGGGCTTTTTTATATTTTTAGAATTATATTTTCCACCAACTTGAGGGAAATAACGCAATACATAAGAAAACATAGGTTTCACTGACGAACAATCTTTGATTGCCCCCAACAACCTTCACAGTGACAATCTGAATAATCATAATTCTTTACACGACAGGCAAATTGTAGGCAAGTTAAACTATATTTTCGTCAGTTATCATAACACGCTGAAATACAAT
>JAJPYV010000198.1 GCA_021204735.1 Prevotella sp. | reverse complement strand
GATTTCCTGCCTTGTTGGTATGGGAAAGAGCCTTTTACCACTCCTCTTGCACTATTTTGCGTTAAATTTAATTAAATATGGCGCTTGGTGGTGATTGATTCGCCTTCTCGATCGTCCTTAATATATAGTTAATGATTAAAAATGATTAAATTTGTAATGCCATGAACAAAAGCATCTCCCTCTCATTAGTGACTACCCTTCTGTGCTTCTCTTTGCAAGCCTTCGCCCAAGTCTCCCAAAGAGACAGTCTTATGCTTGACTCCATAGAGGCAGCAATGACCGACAGCCTTAAGCAGGTGGAGGTAAACGCCTCAAACATAGTACACCTAAAAGACAAGGATATCATTTATATAACGAAGGAGATGCGCAAGGGGAGCTATAACACTGGCGAACTGCTGGGAAAGATACCTGGAATGACCTATAACAGGGCAACGAAAGAACTTACATATCAAGGGCAGAAGAAGATTATAATACTCGTGGACAGCATTAAAATGAATGCGTCGTATGTAAAGTCGCTACACCACATTCGCTTTGACAAGATAGAGATAATATCAAATCCCAAAGGTAAATACTCCAATTATGATGTGCTTATTAACCTGCACCGCAAAGAGAACTATCAGGGCTACGAGAACCAAGGCTGGGCAATAGGAAATGTTTTCCCTGGCAAGAGGAATGTACAAAACAATCCGTTTGGTGGAGACCAGTGGACTCAGGTT
Source organism: Prevotella sp. (assembly GCA_021204735.1). GTDB lineage: Bacteria > Bacteroidota > Bacteroidia > Bacteroidales > Bacteroidaceae > Prevotella. The sequence goes on along the minus strand of JAJPYV010000198.1, from coordinate 4,161 downwards.
TTGACCTACACACACAACAAATACAATTTCTACGCCACGTATGTAGGAGATTTTGAGCAATGGGAAGAAAACAACCTTTCTACCACAAAGTATTTGCTTAACAACTATGCGGAGGAAGTGATAAAGAACTTTGACGGAACAAGAAACAAGCGCTCACACCAGAGAGTGCACAACATGAATGTCGCCACGGACTACCAGTTCGACAAGCATAATTCCATTTCTCTCACCTACCAGTATCTGTGGACAGACGACGACGAGCGCAACCCCAAGACCATAGTCCGCTCTGACCTTGACGGCAATATTCTGGACACCATAGGCTCAACCTCGTTCTCTTCAGACAAGGAGATACGTCATTCTGCGGCTGTCTTCTACCGTGGAGGCAATGGCGTGTGGAACTATAGCGCCAGCATCAATTATAATCGCCTCACCACAAATACCACCTACGACTTGGAGAAGACAAGCGGCTACCAGACAACTGACAACCGCTGGAGCAGAATGGACCAAACTTATGCGAAAGCGGAGGTGAACAGACGCTTCCTGAAAGACAAGATATATTGGTCGTTCGGTTACACCGACTTCTGGAAAAGCTATGTGCAGAAGAGGGCGGAGACAAGGGAGGACCTAAGCAACTACTCTCTGAAGCAGAGCACAGTATGGACCTACGCCTCATACAACTTCACGGACAAGGCAAATCTTGGCATTAACGCCTCAATCACTACCAACAAGACCAAGGGTAACGAGGCAAGAGACCGCTACCTATCATGGTCAGGCAGTCTCACCTATTACCAAAAGATGAAACACGACCAGTGGCTGCGCGTCAACTACTCGTGCAGTGTAAGCAATCCGACCCTTACGAAAGTGACCTCTTACGGACAATTCTCCGACTCTCTAACGTGGTATGGCGGTAACCCGCAGCTACGTTCCTCTGTATCCCACTATGCAAGAATACAGTACTACTTTCTGAAATGCCTCACCGTCAGTCTCGAAGACCGCTACAAGCCCCGCACCTTCGACAATATCACCACGCTTGAATATGGCGAGTTGCAGAACGGGCAGGAGGGCTACTATGCCGCCACAATGCCCCAGAACGCCAAGTGGAACGCCGCATCAGCGAAACTAAACTTTAGCAAGACCATAAAGGATTTGACAATCTCGGCCGATGTGTCGTACTGGTATACAAGTGGAAAGTATCAGGAATTCAAACATGGTATCAACGGCTGGCAATACCAATTCTGGCTGGATTACAATATACAGAAATGGGATCTCAAGCCCATGCTGATTCTTATGAACGAAAGCGACTATGGCGCATGGGCGCAGGGTCACTATAATTCAGAACTTGACAGGGTCCACCTTATGCTTCACAAGTATTTCTGCCATGGGAAAATATGGATGTACTTCCAGTACACCACGCCTATCCACATAACAAAAGGCAGGAACACATCGGTATGGGAGACCCCCGCGACAGTGGCTCGCTACCATAAATTTAACCAGAATAAGCGCCTTAACAACTTCTTCGGCATTAGCTTTAATTATCGTATCGAGGGAGGAAAGAGCGTAAGGCAGTATAACCGCGAGATGTCGGAAGAGAAGTAGTGCTCGGTAGGAGTTAGTAGGAACTGCCCGGCAAGCTATGGAATATACGTGGCACTCTACATTAAATACAGGCGGAGAACAGTCTCCTCTTAAGAGGCAAAAACGATCCATATAGGATCACCGTAACGATCCATATAGGATCGCTGGAACGATTCATATAGGATCGCTGGAACGATTCATATAGGATCGCCAGAGAGGGGTATAGTATCCCTTTCCCTGCCGAGTATTCAAGAGCGAAAAGCCTTAGAAAAGGATGTAGCTATCTACCCAAAGTATAACAAATTCACTGTACAGACTCTATCTGTTGCAGTAAGTCGGCATCGTCGCGCACAATCCACCGCTTAAATGCAGTGAAAGCAGAATCGTTATCCAATTCTTTCTTCACTTGTTTTATCTTTTCGCTCAAATTACTTTCGTCAGAATCCTTGCAGGCTTTTATCAGGTCAAGGAAACGCTCGATTTCACTGATGAGATGGTGCTTAAGGTTCTCTGCTTCTCTCTTTTTAATTGGCGTATCAGTACTATTATAAATCGCATCCAACAATCTGATTGTATTGTCGATGCGAGAGCTATCTTTTCCATTGGTGATCCTTTCATTCGCCAGTTTCACAATATATCGCGGAAAAGTTTCCACCCGATAGCTTATCCACGTGTCTACACAATCAGCCCGACAAGTACAATTCAATATTCCTTCATTACAAAATGTCTCGTCTCGTTCAAGCATTGCCTTTGTATTGTTGCAATGGGAACACGAATAAAACAAATTTTCCCAAGCGTATTTCAAGGTTTTATCTCCCCTATGCGGACGGAAATGCTCAACGTTAATACTATTCGGGCCTTTTGTCTCACATAGATAGCATTTATTCTTGAAATCGGCACACAAGCGTTCAACCACATCCGATTCCCTGTATGACTTCATTGAGGATAAAGAGGACGGCGCTGGTTCTGACTTTTCAAAGAATACCATGCAACTTGGAATGGTTTTTTATAATCATACTCTTTAACTTAACTCGCAATTCAGGAGAAACTACTTGGACCTTTGTTTCCGGAATACTCATCACAGAATCATAAATGTGTTTAATCTGTTTGGTTTCATCTTCGTTTAACACATCCTTTTCCAACGATGTCTCTATTTTCTTTATTTCCTCCACGATGAAATCAGAATATGCGTTCACTCCATAATAATCCTCTATAATACTCGAATATGAATACTCAGAAAAGTCAGCATATCTCACCCGTTTGTCAAGGTCAAAAATCACGCTGTCTTTAATTGAAGACAACACGAATGGGGAGTGGGTGGTAACAATGAATTGAATATCAGGAAAAAGTGTGGTAAGGAATGGCAGCACCTTTTTCTGCAACTCTACATGCAGGTGATTTTCTACCTCATCTATCAAAATAAAGCCCTGCTTATCATACAAATCCAACGGCTCCTCCAAGCTCATTCTGAGCATTATCTCGGAAACAATTGACAGTAAAGCGGAGTAGCCATCAGACAATTGACTGAAATGGTACGGTTTCTTGTCTTTCTCCTTTATAGTAAACGTAAACTTCTTCGTGTCAAACTGCAATTCAAAATCGGAATGCCCTAACAAGGTGGTCAAGGCTTGTTCAAAGTTATCGAACCAGATTCTTATTTTCTCTACAGTATCCGTATCTCCGTCATCATTGGCGAAAGAGCGACGTGAGCGAAGATTGACCAACAGCTGTACAAAATATTTGCCGATACCCTCTTTCGTGGACTTAGGACGAGATATCTTGGTAGGACCATTTGGTTCAATAAATTGCGCTGTTCTATGAGCATTAAATGTACATACTACAAACTCATTGCGAAGTAACATCGGATAAAGTGATTCTATCTCCCGTATATTTAGAATAGCCGCACTGTTATCACGAAGTTCCTGCTCTTTACGAGCAATTACGTTCTTATACGTTTTAGCCTTAGGTGCTATAAATATATCTTCATATTCAGTAACCTTTGACTCTTGTTTGGCAGAATCGTAATAAGCAGCAATAGAACTGAGACCTTCCAAATATCCGCTTATTTCCTTAATTACGGTTGTTTTCCCTGAACCGTTAGGACCAGTCAGAATTAGATGCTTCTTCACCTGGTCATCAAGCGGGATTTCCAATCGTGGGATATTCCTGACTTTCTGTAATATAACGTTCGTAATATAAACCATGTATCTAACTATATTGCATATCTGATAGCAAAACTGGATTAGCCTCCTCCTATAACCCTAAGTCTTAGAAAAGGATGTAGCTATCTACCCAAAGTTCATGGTGGTCGCGGTGTGTAGCGGTCTTGTCATGCACGTAGTTGTACTGCACCTCGAACTTGAGATATTTGTTAAGCTCGAAGTTGGGGCAGAGGCTGTACATATTGGAAAGCGTGCTGTTGGTGGCGTCGGCACGATAAGCGTCGTACTTAACGTAGCACTTCAGCCACTTGGTACAAGGCACTCCCACCGTCGCGTACCAGCCGTCGGCACGCGCGTTGCCCGTCCAGTGAGCGGGCTCATCCTCGGTGGCTGCCACGTAATCGCTGATTTTATGACCCACGTGGTG
>JAJPYV010000322.1 GCA_021204735.1 Prevotella sp. | reverse complement strand
CGCGGCGAGTCATAAACACACCCGTCATGAATGTTGTTGATACTGCTCCACAACCTACACAAAGAATTCCTAACTTGCCTTCAGGTTGTTTAACGTTAGTTTGTTTCATTTTTATAGATGGTTTACAATGTTTTTTTGTATTATTTTTCGGCGTTAATTTTGCATACTATTTGTTATCTTTATGATAGATAGGTATGCACGGTGCAAAAGTATAAAAAATATTTATATATACATTAGTTTTTACATTTTTTGTACTTTTCACACAATTTGTTTAACCTTGAAGTATTAGATTGTTACTTACGAGATGAATTTTAAAGCTACATTCCATTGAGGATTTTGTCCTAATATAATGTAGCTGTTATAAATTTACGCCTCGTTCTTGTTTATCTGAAAAGGTGCGATTATACCTTTTTGAGATTGCCTCATTTGTATTGTACCGAACTCTTTCTCATATTTTACAATGTTTTCCTGCAATGCCATCAGTAGGCGTTTTGCATGTTCTGGTGCCATTATCACGCGAGAACGTACCGTTGCCTTTGGTATGCCTGGCATTAGTGTGGCGAAATCAAGAATGAAATCTGAACTTGAATGTGCTATGATGGCTAAGTTTGAGTACTCGCCTTTTGCCACATCATGAGGCAACTCAATCTGCATCTGTCCTTTGTTATTGTTATTTTCCATATTCCAATATGTAGTTTAATTAATATTCTTCATATATATTCTAAAAAATCACTGTGCCTTGTATTTCTCTGCCTGCTCCGCAATAAGACTTGCGTCATTGAAATAGTTTATCTTCATTGCCTCTCGCACCTCGTCAAGTGTCTTTGCTGCGGTTTCACGGGCTTTCTCTGAACCTTTTTTCAGGATGTTGTAAACCTCTGGAATGTCTTGCTCAAATATGTGTCTGCGTTTGCGGATAGGGTCAAGTCTACTGTCAAGAACTTTTATTAGGAATTTCTTGCATTTCATGTCGCCAAGTCCTCCACGGCGGTAATGGTCTTTCAATTCGTCAAGACTCTTGTAATCTGGCATGAACTCTGTGAAATCTTCAGGGGTACAGAATGCATCAAGGTAGGTGAATACGGTGTTTCCCTCAATATGTCCTGGGTCTTCTACACGCAAATGGGTAGGGTCGGTGTACATGCTTTTCACCTTTTGCTGCATATCTTTTTGGGTATCTGAAAGATATATGCAGTTCCCAAGCGATTTGCTCATCTTCGCCTTACCGTCTGTACCGGGCAAGCGGAGACATGCCTGATTTGTGGGGAGCATTATATTTGGCTCAACGAGCACGTTGCCGTATGTGAAATTGAAACGTTTTACTATTTCCCTTGTCTGTTCTATCATCGGCTCCTGGTCTTCTCCCACAGGTACGATATTTGCCTTAAATGCTGTAATGTCGGCAGCCTGACTGATGGGATAGGTGAAGAAACCAACGGGAATGCTCGTCTCAAAGTTGCGCATTTGAATTTCTGTCTTTACTGTCGGGTTGCGCTGTAGACGTGACACGGTAACCAAATTCATGTAATACATCATCAGCTCAGCAAGTTCTGGAATCTGCGATTGTACGAAAAGTGTAACCTTTTCTGGGTCGAGCCCCACTGATAGGTAATCAAGAGCCACTTCAATGAGATTTTGCCTTATTTTTTCTGGATTGTCGGCATTGTCTGTAAGTGCCTGAGTGTCGGCTATGAAGATAAACATCTTGTCATAGTCTCCTTCTTCTTGTAATTCTACTCTTCGGCGTAGAGAACCCACATAGTGCCCTAAGTGGAGCTTTCCTGTTGGACGGTCACCCGTCAAAATCACTTTACCCATGGCTGTATTCTTAGTTTCGAAATGCAAACTTACATATTTTTCCCGATACTAAAAATATTTTACTGAAAAACTTACAGACATGTGAATTATAGTTTGTTCTTTGGCTTGTAAATGACTTTGTTTGCTCCTGATGTGATTTTCAGGGCTTCGGGATGTGACTTTATGTAGGAATCAATATGACGGACACGCTTTTCCATCAAAATTTCGTCAACGGCAATAAGGATACCTGTCTCTTCCACATCTCCGAAACCATAGTTGATGGCGGTGCCGAACATTTTCATTGTAGGACTAAGACTCATGTAGGCGTTTACTAAAGGTGGTATGTTGAGACCCATTTTGCGTATCTCGCTGTTCAGTATTTTATAGTCTTCCTTGAATGTGTCCTTGCAGAAAATCTTTTCTAACTCTGTTTCGTCTGTTTCTATTTTTAGTGGGTGGAGCGGCATTATAAGGTTGTCCTTATCATCGAAATGTTTTTTGAGGAAATATAGTATCATGTCCCTGCCCTTGCGAACGTATGAAGGGTACATTGTCATCTTCCCAAAGAAATATTTCACGTTTGGCATAATCACAGTCAAAGCTCCAAGACCATCCCATAGGTTGTCAAGGGCGAAAAGACTTTTCGTGCCCATGCGTGAACTCTGGTATTCAAGTGATACGAACGAGCGCCCTAACTCAATAGTCTGCGGCATATAATCGGCCATGAATTTCTCCGAAAAATGGAACATGTGACTTGTGGCGAGAATCGGTTGCCCTTTGCTGTCTATGTTTACATCTGTACCGAGAAGATAACGATAACCGCCTATTATCTCACCTGCTTCTGGATTCCACACAATGAGTTGTTTATAGCAGTTTTCCATTGTGTCAAACTCATCAATGTCCATACTTTTGCCTGTTCCTCCTCCTGCCTCACGGAAGGCAATCTCACGCAGACGCCCAATCTCTTTCATTACATTGGGAGAGTCGTGTGCCGTTATGATGTATATCTCATTGTTGCTCTTGTTGGTCATCCTAAGTTGCTTGTCTGGTGTGAGCTCACTTAAAATGATGTCTTTTTCTATCGGTTGGATTATTTCTTGTTCCATTTTTTTGATGAAGTTGACTGTTTCCTAATTAGTTTTATATCATTGTAGTTTGTACACTATGTCTTGCACGTATTGCGCCCACTCTGTCGGGGTCTTCGACTTGTCGAAAGTCTGCCAAGGTATTGGCTTCCCGATAGTTATTCGGAACGTTTTATTGGCGTTCTTATACATCTCGTCAACGAGGAAGAGCATGGCGATATTGAATTTGAAACCTAACTTCTTCCCTATGTTTGCGATGTTATAGAAAAAGTCGGAATTTCTCCCACCGAAGTGGATTGGTATTACGTCACGGTGAGTCTCCACACTTTTCACTATGAAAGTCTTTTTCCACGGCAGGTCGTGTATCTGTCCATTGGTTCTTCTTGAACATAAACCGGCAGGGAACATTATCATGTGGTTGTCGCTGGCGAATCCTGCCTTCACCATGGCAGGAAAATCTCTGCTTTGATTGCCTGTCTTGTTGATGGGAATGAACAAAGGTGCTGGCCCTGGCAGGTTCATAAGTAGGTCGTTCACAAGGTAACGGCATCTTCCGTCGTAGTGCCTTCCTATTACAACGCCCAAAGCTACGCCGTCCTCACCGCCAAGAGGATGATTACTCACAAAGGTGTACAACTTTCCGTTGTCCTTGTCCGGGAGGTTTTCCTTACCTACAATTTCGAGCGTCGTTCCGAGATAGTGCATGCAGTTTTCCAACCAATCCACACCTGTCAGGTCGCGCCTGGTCCAGATAAACTCATTCACTTGGTCTTGGTGTATCACCCGTTCAAGCCATTTCACGACAAAAGATGGTACGAGTTTGACCTTTGAGCCCATTTTGCTCCTTAGGACATTCTTTATATCAATCGTCTTTTCCGTGACAGTTATCATGCTCTATAAATAATATAATGCAAAAATAATTCAACTTTTTCAAAATCATTCCTTTTTTGTGAAAAATTATTAGAAAAAATACCAGTTTGTAACTGAATGTACAAAATTTTTTGTACATTTGTAACCGAAATAACACTTAGGGGTGCTCATGAAACCGTATGAATGAGGCGGAAAGGGCTGAGATTATACCCACTGACCTGATGCAGATAATGCTGCCGTAGGGAAAGAGATGAAAGTTTTTAGCGAATTATAATAAGCGCAAAAGCCCTGAGTGAAATATTCATTCAGGGCTTTTTGATTAATTACTATGGAAATAAAAATTAACGACAAAGCAACACAAACCAAAGCTGCTACCCTGCAGGAATTGGCTGACGAACTTTCGCTGCCTGTAAAAGGTGTCGCAATGGCTGTTGGAAACAAAATGGTAAGGCGTGAGGAGTGGGCGAGCACTCCATTGACAAACGGCTCGGAGGTGATAATCATTAAAGCGGTGTGTGGAGGATGATACAGTTTATCTCTCATTTCACAAATCGGTATTCTTATACTGATTCGATACGCTTGGCTCTTGATGGTGGTTGCCGCTGGATACAACTGCGTATGAAGGATGCTACCACACGTCAATTGTATGATACTGCTCTTGTGGTTGTGAATCTCTGCCATGCAGTCGGCGCAAAACTGATTATAGACGACCGCCTTGATGTGGCTCTCGCTGCAAAGGCTGATGGTGTGCACCTCGGACAGAATGACTTGCCTGTGGCGAAGGCGAGAGAGATTGCGGGGAGCGACTTTATAATAGGTGGCACTGCAAATACTTTCGAACAGGTTATGGCTCATGCTGAGGCGGGTGCTGATTATGTGGGGGTGGGACCTTTCCGTTTTACCTCAACAAAAAAGGGTCTTGCTCCCGTGCTTGGTATCGATGGTTACAAGAACATAATGTTGCAGATGATGGTGCATAATATTAATGTGCCTGTCATTGCGATTGGTGGAATAACTATCAACGATATACCTCAACTTATGGAAACTGGTATTTCGGGCATCGCTCTTAGTGGTTGTATTTTGCACGCAGACGACCCTGTTGGGGAAATGAAAAATATAATAAATACATTAATATAATATGGAT
>JAJPYV010000123.1 GCA_021204735.1 Prevotella sp. | reverse complement strand
AAGTATCTATAATTGTATTTACTACATTAACCATTTGGTTCAGAATCTTTTCAACAACAGGATTTCGTAAACTGTTCTTTGGCAGTAAATCCAAATGTTCTTTTAATTCCTTATTGTCGAGTTCCTCTCTTGTTAAAGATTTTTTTGAATGACGATAACCAGCAAGTTCACAAGCCTCGCTATATTTATAGCCTTTCATTAAAAAAGGCATTATTTTCCTTATCGCTTTACTGCTAAGGTTTCCATAATCAGGCTTGAATGTTATCTGTGCAAGAATTTTAGCATGCTCCTCTGAAAAGCCCGTTATCTCACTGATTTTCTTAACAAGTCCATCCACACCAGTTGTTGAATTATCACTTTCGTATGAATATATCAAATGCCATAATTTATATGATGGCTGATTTTGAAAAGCATTTCCATTTAAACATGTGTCAAAATGCAAAAAATCGGTATTATAACCCAATGATGAAAATATTTCCTCAATAATTTTATAAGCTCTTGCACTTTTTTCTTTGGTCAAGTCATACATATTATAACCACTGATATCCAATATTGTGCAATATGCTTTGAAAAATGCAGCATTAGTACTATTGCCCTCAAAATTTTCATAATTAATATCATCTGAAAGTTTACAGCACAGTAACTTGCGTACTTCGCTTTTTGACATTTTCTGTTTCGTGTTCAATTCTCTAAACAGCAATTCTTTCTGTTCTTGATTTAATGGATTGTCATTTATAGTTACATTGTTCAATATCTGCCAAATCTTAAACTCTTGAAACAAAGGGGAAGATTTTGGACATGCCTTTAAACCAATAATCTTAACAACTTTTTTGCCATCAATATCAAATACTTTCTCATGGCATTCAAATTCACAAATACTTACAAGTCCTTTTTGACTTCTTAACGGTCTTTGATAAAAAATAGTAGCTTTTCCTATTTCCTTTTTCAATGAATCTGTCAGCTCTGGATGAAATTCTGCCTGTTTTTTCCATATCGTCTCAAACTCATCAATATAGTCATTTCTATAAAAAACGGTATTTTTCAAGCTGAAATTTGGATTTTTATTAAGTCGAGACACAAGATATTGACCTACAGTCATATCATTAAAGTACAATTCCTTATGCCTATCACTTATTACACCAAGATATGAAGCACTTTTTTGTATCTGACTATTAATGTTCTGTAATACTATAGCCAACTCCTCCAATCCTATTTTTTCAGAAAGAGCCTTTACTCTCCATTTATAGTTTTCTTTTTCCTGTTCTTTACCTTTTTTATCTCTTTTTATTCCCACAAGATTTAGATTATCTCTACAAACCAACCATGTTCCTTTTTTATCTTTACCACATAAATTATCTTTCATTGCGTCAGTCAACATTGTATAGAATTGACTCTGTTTTTCCCAAATTTTCTCAAATTCAGAAATCAAATCAGACCGATAAAAATCAGGTATATGAAATTTAGTATCATCAATATGCTCGAGTACATATTGCCCCGGAGTTTTTTTAGAACTAATCAGTTCTTTTGCAACAGCCAATCCGTCAATTGCTTGCCCTTCGTCACCTTTGTCGGTTTTTCGATTACTCTTGTAACCACGCTTTTTATTAATCATCAATAAAACTCTTGCAAATTCCTCAAGAGAAATTTCCTCTTTAGCAGCTTTTGCTCTTAAATAAAGTGTCTGAAACGTAGTCTTATTACCCATCTCTGCAAGAATTGTATCTGTTGTTATCCAACCTTCCCTAACCAACATTTTCTTTAAATTCTCACGTCTTAATTTGAATCGTTGGTTATTTCGACGCATACTTCTTTTCAGAGTTCTGTCTGCATTAGTTGTTATGGCTTTACCTTTCTCAAAATTTGACTTTTCATCGGTTGTCAACGGAATGACACGTGAACCTAAACTTATAATTGAAGATTTTTCATCTTTATTTTCTGCCTCCTTTACAAGTGCCCAACCTATTGAAGTTGTTCCCAAATCTAATCCTAATATTGTTTTCATAATATTTTTATTATTAAAGTATTTTAGTTCGTACAAAAATACAATTTTTTTGTTTAATCGCTTGCTATTTAAGAAAATTTTTATACCTTTGCAGAAATCTGAAGCAAATCACAATAAGGATTATTCCGTTGTGAAAACATCAAGGCGGCTTTTTAAGTCGCCTTTTCCTATGGCAGTATACAAGAGCTCAATACGTGGGGTGTTGATATACCATAAAAAATGAGCTTACACGTTGCATGCAAGCTCATCTTCTAATTATTCAGTAATCTGTTATTTATTCAATCCCCTGTTGTTGAACGTTGCGTTAAGCACCTTGAGGTACTTGCGGTACTGGTCGTTGTCAAGCACGTAACGCATGTAGGTCAAGTCCTTGTAAACAGCATTCTTTACCATGAATGCACGGTCATTGCCAGTCTCCTCTGTTGCATTCATCATGTCAGCACAGAACTCACTGTGGATATCCTTTACATCTTCCAACTGCTCTGCTGTCAGTTGCAAGTAGTCTGCTAACTTAGTGTAGTTTACTGACATGTTATAAGCGTTAGTGTTCTCTACACTGTTCAACTCCTCGTTCTCTGCAAATGTCATAGTCAGGCTAAGCACTGCTACAACTGTTAAAAACAATCTTTTCATAATCTTTTTATTTTTAAAACCTGTGGACATCGGTTCTTTTCTCTCGAATCACCTCCGCCCGTTATCCTTAATTATCTTTTTACCTGTCATCGGATTTCTTGACATTCGTCTTTTGAACTTCGTTCGAAAATTTCTCGCCATGGCATTACAAGCGAGCTTGATACTGCTCATCTGGCTTATCGAAATCTTTCTTTCCTTTTGACGTTGCAAAGATACAACGGTTTTCCAATATCTCGTGCAAAAATTGTCAACTGTTTGCGTTAACAGTACTATTTTATTGATTTAAATCAAGCAGCAACATTAAAGATTGGCCGCTTATTTTCTTTTTCATTTTCACCGCCAGACTTTCCAGTCCCACGTTCTTCATCCACAGCTTTGCGTTCTCCGTCTGAAGAAACTCTATTTCCCCCTTCAGTCTCAAGTTCTCCGCTTTCAGAGTTTCTATTTCCTCTTGCTCTGGATATTCCTGTCTTATCCAGTTCTCCGTTTTGTTGAAGTCTTGTCTGTCCATTGTCATTACTATTTAAATTGCTTTCAAAGTTAGCGTTTTCTTCTGTATTTTCAGGCTCTAAGTGCGTATTTTCAGAAGAAGAATCCGAACCTACCACAGCCCCGCCCTCATCAACAGTGCCGTTACCACCATTGACACCACGAACACCTCGAACCCTATCGCCATCCACACTATCAACACGAACAGTCCTCTTAGAACCGCTTTCGTCTTTTTCCCTATCCTTATTCTCATTATCCTTAGTATTTAATGAATTATCGGTTTCGGAAGAAGGCATCCTATATTGATTAGAAGAAGAATTAACACCCTCATCCGTCTTTATATCAGAATTTTCCCCTACCTTTGCACCCGACTCCTGATGAGGTGTATATGGGTGGGAATTGGGCCCACCAAGAAGTGACTCCTCGTCAGGGGTTAGATTTTTACTCCTATACAACTCCACTTCGGTCTCACCAACACTTTTACGACCGAACACGGTAGCAATAGCATTCACTTCTATTATTTCCGACTTTTCTTTGTAGCTCTTTACGCGAGTGCCTACAATAATAAACCTCGTCTTACCATCCTCATCCTTGTAATTAATCCTGGTATAAATTCTAAAGCCATCCCTCTTGCCATCTTTATAATATTCCATTATCGCAAGCGGATTTCTTAGGGCATCAGGCAGTTTTTTCCAAGTCTCCAACGGCAAATCGTGATCTCCGTCCTTATTAAAATGGTCTGCTATGACACCATAACCGATGGTGAACTTAATCCCCGTCACACCATACTCTTTCAGTAAATCAGAAGTCTCCCCCACGTCAAAGAAATTATTGTTATAAACATCATGCGCCTTGGCTTTGCCCGCTTTCTGTAACGCCTCCACCACATCGACATAAGTCGCACCCTCATCCTTTGTTTTCAGTTTGAAATTCTCATCAGGCACGAACTTTGGCTTTCTTTCGGGTGTTTTTCTCCCCTCCTTCACATCCGTTTCCTTGCCCTCCGAAGGCATCTTATAATTCCTGTCCTCGCTTTCAGAAGTAGAAGAAGGCAAACTGCGGTAATTCCTATCCACGCTTTCAACCCTCTCACCATCCTTAAAATAGCTTTCAGTCAGCCTGCCGTTCTCATCCCACGTCTCCTGCAAACCGTCCAACTCGCCATTCTTATACCGATGACGGTATTCCAGTCTGTCAGGCGTATCCATAGAATAACCCTCCGACACACCATTCCGCTTGCCATCCTTAAAAGTCTCCCTTACACGTACATTCCCATTCGAGTAATAATCCTCCTGCACACCGTCCTGCTTACCATCCTTAAAATGATACACACCCTCTATCACGCCATTATCACGCCAACTCCTATAATCACCATTCAACTTATCCCCGACAAAGTCAGCCTCCTCCGACTTCACGCCATTCTGATAATAAGAAGTAAGCCTGCCATTCCTCTTGCCGTCCTTATACTCGCACGACATCTTCAACGTCTTACCATCATCAAACCACTCCTGGTACAAACCATTCTGCTTGTTACCCTTATAGAAACCTTGCGGATTGCGGATCTCGCCCGTTTCCTCATCCATTTCATACATTGCACTCCGCCCAAGCTCAAAAACATCGCAGATATTCAATGGTATCACCAATTCCTAATATTATATGAATAATTTTACAAATACAAAAACAGCCTGCACTTTTCGGTGCAGGCTGCTCTCTAATTATTCAGTAATCTGTTATTTATTCAATCCTCTGTTGTTGAACGTTGCGTTAAGCACCTTGAGGTACTTG
>JAJPYV010000199.1 GCA_021204735.1 Prevotella sp. | reverse complement strand
CCATTATGAATGTCTATTCACTCAATAAATTACTGAAAAATTGAGATTGTTTTGGATATATTATAAAGTTGTGTTACATTTGTACAGTTTAATATTTTCTTATCATGAAAAAAACATCATTATTATTACTTTCTTGCTTGTTTGCTGTATCCACGGCAATGGCAAAAGATTACACAACGTATTACCAGAACTTACCAGTTGAGATGGAGAGCGTTACTGCTCCTGTAATTCCTGAAAATAAGGTAAATCTCAAAGACTATGGCGGCGTGGGCGATGGCGTGACCCTCAACACAGAAGCGTTTGCGAAAGCTATCAACGCTCTCAAGGAAATGGGCGGTGGACACCTTATAGTTCCTGATGGCGTATGGCTTACAGGTCTTATCTCCTTGTCAGACAATATCGACCTTCATCTCAAAAAGAATGCCATAATTATGGCATCACCAGACAAGAGTCTGTTTATAAAAGAGCGTGATGGCGTAAAGGAAAATAAGTGCACGCCTCTGATAACTGCTGATAAATGCAAGAATATCAGTATCACGGGTAAAGGTACTATAGATGGTAATGGTGCTCTGTGGAGACCTGTGAAACGCTCTAAGAATAGTGATGTGGAATGGAATGAATACAAATATATGGGCGGTACAGAGGCTGAAGGCGGTCAACTTTGGTTCCCATTCGATTTGAAGCATTATGACAATATAGCTGATAAACCGGAAAAGGCTGAGAATATGCGCAATCACCTTGTAAGGATTACTAATTGTGAAAATGTGTTGGTTCAAGGTGTAACTTTGCAGAACTCACCGAAATTCCACCTCGTTCCTTCCACGTGCAAGAACGTTATTATTGACGGTGTTACAATCCGTTGTCCGTGGAATGCTCAGAATGGTGATGCCATGGATATCGGCTGCTGTAAGAATGTGCTAATCGTGAACAATATTGTTGATGCGGGTGACGACGGAATATGTATGAAAGGTGGTGCCGGCGCATCGGGTGTAAAAAACGGACCATGCGAGAATATCCTCATCCAGGACAACACTGTTTATCATGCTCATGGTGGTTTCGTAATCGGATCGGAGTTCTCTGGTGGAATGAAGAACATTGTAGTGCGCAACAATCGTTTCTCTGGAACAGACACTGGTTTGCGCTTTAAGAGTGGTATCGGTCGTGGTGGCGTTTCTGAAAACATCTTTATCAACGATATTTATATGACCGACATAAAGGATCAGGCTATCGTATTTGAGTGCACTTACGTTGACAACAAGTACAGTGTGAAGACAGACGAGAATGGCAAAACTATCCCTCAAAATGTCGAGTTCGTCCCTGAGTTCTGCGATATTCATATCTCTAACGTGGTTTGCCGTAACGTCAAGACTGCTGTTTATGCTCATGGATTGCCTGATTTCAATTGCGTACACGACATCACCATTGACAATTGCTCTTTCTTCTATACCAAGAAAGATATTGACACTGATGATAATGTTGACGTGAAATTGACAAATTGCAATTTCTATACTTTTGAGAAATAATGAAAGTGAAAATCTTTGATTTTCACTTCCCTCTTTCTGCCCAGTCTCCTCTGTCGAGGTTTCTGTAGCTTATTGCCTCGGCAAGATGTTGAGGCAATATTTGTTCTGAGCCTTCAAGGTCTGCTATCGTCCTTGCAACTTTCAAAATTCGGTTGTAAGCTCTTGCTGACAGGTTAAGACGGTCCATTGCTGAACGGAGAAGACTAATTCCTGCTTTGTCTGGCTCTGCATAGCGGTGTATCATGCGCTCTGACATTTGGGCGTTGCAGTGTACACCCTTATGGTCGTGGAAACGTGCTTCCTGTATTTGTCGTGCCTTTATCACTCTATCACGGATTACTGCACTGCTCTCTCCTGGTGCCGTGCGTGAGATATCGTTGAATGGTACTGGTGTTATCTCAATCTGAATGTCAATTCTGTCAAGTAGCGGACCGCTTATCTTGTTCATGTATCGCTGTATCTGTCCTGGTGTACATACGCATGTGTGCGTCGGGTCGTTGTAATAACCGCATGGACACGGATTTGCTGATGCTACGAACATGAAAGAACATGGAAATTCAATAGTATATTTAGAGCGGGAGATTGTTATTTTACGGTCTTCGAGGGGCTGGCGTAATACCTCAAGTGTTGTCTTGTTGAATTCTGGAAGTTCATCAGCAAATAGTACGCCATTGTGTGCTAATGAAATCTCTCCTGGTTGTGGATTGTTTCCTCCTCCCACCAATGCTACTTGTGATATGGTATGGTGTGGGGCACGGAAAGGGCGCTGTGATATCAGCGACATGTTCTTTCCAAGTTTCCCTGCAACTGAATGTATTTGTGTTGTCTCCAAACTTTCTGCTAATGATAGGGGAGGCAATATGGATGGTAGGCGTTTCGCCATCATCGACTTGCCACTGCCCGGAGGTCCAATCATTATGATGTTGTGACCGCCGGCTGCTGCCACTTCCATAGCTCTTTTTACATTATCTTGACCTCTTACGTCTTCGAAGTCCAAATCAAAACTGCATTGTTGCTCGTAAAACTCTCGTCGGGTATCAACGAATGTGGGTTGGATATCGCTCTCTCCATTCAGAAAATTAATTACTTCGAGGATATTGTCCATGCCATAGACATCAAGGTTGTTGACAACTGCTGCTTCCCTGACGTTCAGCTTTGGTACTATCAATCCCTTGAATTTCTCTTTTCTTGCTCTAATCGCTATTGGAAGGGCTCCTCTTATAGGCTGTATCTTGCCGTCTAAGCCTAATTCCCCGACAAGCATATAACTTGAAAGCTTGTCTGGTTTCACTTTCTCAATAGCTGCGAGAATACCTATTGCGAGCGGCAGGTCATAACTGCTGCCTTCCTTGCGCAGGTCGGCTGGTGCCATGTTTACCGTTATGTCTGCCGTGGGAAATTTAATGTCGTTGTTTTGCAGGGCTGCTACAATGCGGTCATGACTCTCCTTAACGGCTGCGTCTGCAAGCCCTGTGAGGTGATACATTATACCTCTTGCAATGCTCACTTCTACCGTTACAGTGGTTACTTCAAGCCCGTTCACCGCGGCGCAAAATGTCTTGACAAGCATGGCTTTCGTCAATTAAGCAGATTCTTCAGTTTTATCTCAATTTCTTTTGCGTCTAAACCTCGTTCTATTACGTGTCCTTGCGCATTGTATATGATGTTATCGGGTATGTAACCTAATCCGAATTTTTCAAGAAGCGGACTGTCAAACATCAACTGGTCACAGATTATCGCAGTGGAAGTGGAGTCTTTTTTGGCGTTTTGTCTGCATGTCTGCTTGCTTGAATCGAGGTTTATTGAAAACAATATAAGTTTGTTCCCATAATCGTTTTTCAAACGGTTTAGCTTATCTCGTATCGTCCTACTCTCATAATTCCACGAGGCCCATGTATAGACAACGGCAACATTGCCTTTCAATATTGAATTTGTTACTTTCTTCCCATCAATGTCCACAGCAGAGAAGAAAGGTACACTGGAGCCGGAATCACTGTTCTTTTTGTACTTTAATGAACGAATATAGCGTGCAACATTGTCGTTGCTTGGTTGTGCCTTTTCAACTGTCTCTGCCAATTTAAGTGTTTTATCAAGGTCTGTTTTGTCGTTGGAGGCGAGAACTCTCGTCAGAACAAACACGGCTGCTAACGTTTTCGGGTTGTCGGTTATGAATTGTTCTGCATATTTTTGTACCTCTGGCGGTGTGGCTTTAGCAACTTGTTTGCGGAAACTGTTCATTAACTCGTTTTCCTTGGTCCCTTTCACCTGCATTTCTTTGAGGTGAGAGGCATCTCCTTTTATTGTAACTGATTTGCCCGACTGGGCGAATACGGGTTGCTCAGAGAAGTTGGGAAATACAATAATTAGAGTGCCGTCGCTCTTGCACTTTGTTTGGTATGTGAACCTGCCGCCCTCTACCTTTATTGTGTCAATGCCATCGAAAACTCCGTCAGGACTGTAGATAAAAAACTCACCTTGGTTAAGGTTGAGTAACCGGCCTTCTAACTTGAAGTAACCGCTGCGTGTACCGCAGGAAACCAAAACCAAGGTGAGTGTAACAATATACAGCAATCGCTTCATTGCCAGCGATGTTTATTTGCTTACATTTACAAGCTCAAGGTCATTGTTTGCATAATCTGTCAATGATGGGTCTTTCTGCAATGCGCTGCTTACGTATGATGCTGCTGCACTGTTGTCACCCTGACGTGCTGCAAGGATAGCATTCAGATAGTCTGTCATGCCGTCTCCATCTGTTATGCTGCTCAATGTTGAAGATGCGCCTGAATAGTTCTGGTTGAGAATCTGTGCCAATGCTGTGGTGTTGCAGTTGTAACCACTCAAATTCTCCTCTGCTGCTGCATAGTCGCCCTGTGCGAGCTTCAATGAACCGAGAACCTTCTTGTAGCAGTCTGCGGCAGTTCCCTTAGCAATGTATGTCTCTGCATCGCTGATGTTGCCTTCCTTAAGTGCTACCAAAGCGAGGTTTGCATTTGCCTCAGCGCAATTTCCGTTGATGCTCAGTGCCTTGCTCAAATACTTCTCTGCCTCACCATCGTTACCCTTCTCAAATTCAATCGCACCTACATTGTTGTATGCACGGTAGTCGTTAGGATAGATAGTAGTTGCTTTCTTGTAGATATCGTCTTTAGCATCGATATCGTCAACCAAAGAAGCTGCATAAAGCAATTCATCCAAACTGAGTGCAGTTGGGTCTTCTTTGTACTGTGCCATAATCTGCTCATCGCTGCGACCAATCAAATCATAGTTAACAATCAAACGTGCACGACGGAGTTCTGGAAGAATACCATCTGTGAGCTCCTTGAAACCTTCTGAGATGTTGCGGATCTGCTGCTCACGCTCTTCTGGATCTTGATACATTGAAAGAA
>JAJPYV010000009.1 GCA_021204735.1 Prevotella sp. | reverse complement strand
CTATCGGCTCGTTCTCTGTGTGTCTCGGCAAAATATCCTCCTACCCGGACACAAGCAGTCTGCCTTTCTCTTACGTTATCGGTGACGGCAGAAACACGTATATCATCCCCAGCAGAAATATCTCCTCTGTCGGTCTCTACCGTGACGTATCCAAATGGCAACGGCGTGATGTCCGACTGCCTAACAGCAAGAAAAGCCTGATAAATTTCAACTGGCTCAACCCCTTCACTGTCAACGAGATAATTCAAGGTAAGGTATTCCTTGAAAATCTGAAAGACAATTCAAGCGAAATCAATGGGTTCTATAATTACAACAACTGCAAAATCAGCCGAAACTCTCTCCTTCGGGGCATCAAACTCTATTCTATGGCTCTCGATATGTTCATCGCTAATGTACTCAAAGAACATGATGCAGACGAACTGTGCGGAACTACTGGTGCCGGCATTTGGCATGACCTCTCTGGACTGCTGCTCCCTGCAATCGTAGAGGAAAATATCATAAACGGAGTGAAGAATAGCTTTACAGACAGTGTCGCTTTTCTTAACAAACGACTTAAAGAGGCTAACGACAATTACGAAAATTACCTTTGGGCATACACTTGCAACCTTGTAAAAACGTGCTATGGCATCGACCGTCTCTCCGAAAGCGATATTGACAGTCTCATTGACAAGGGAAATGCCGCTCACGATGAATGGCTCAACGAAATCCGAAAGGATGCAGAGAAAGAATATAATATGGGTGACGTTGACAAAAGTGTCCTTGACACCTTCCTCTCTCAACTCCAGTCCGACAGCTAATTTTTCATTTTTAATTCTTCATTTTTAATTCTTCATTTTTAATTTTGATAAATATGAAATCTTATTTCTTATCTCTTATTTCTTATTTTGCCGTAAGGCATTGTTTTTTATTTTTTATTTTTTATTTTGCCGCTTGCGGCACTCTTTCTGCAAAGGAATACAATTACGTCTCCTTCGACAACGACTTGACCAAGACTCGTATCTACACTCTTGACAATGGTCTTAAAGTGTACTTGTCTGTCAATCCCGAGAAACCGCGTATCCAGACTTTCATCGCTGTCAAGACGGGCAGCCGCAACGACCCCGCAGAGACTACCGGACTGGCGCATTATCTTGAGCACCTCATGTTCAAGGGCACGAATCAGTTTGGTACTTCTGATGCCGTCAGTGAGGCTCCGCTACTCGATTCTATCCAGAACCGCTTCGAGGTTTACAGAACGCTTACTGACCCCGACGAGCGCAAGGCTTATTACAACGAGATTGACAGTATCTCCCAGATAGCGGCGAAATACAACATCCCCAATGAATACGACAAACTGATGGCTTCTATCGGCTCTTCTGGCTCTAATGCCTACACGTGGTACGACGAGACTGTTTATGTTGAGGACATACCTTCTAATGAAATCAATAACTGGGCGAAAATACAGGCCGACCGCTTTATGAATATGGTAATCAGAGGCTTCCACACTGAACTTGAGGCTGTCTATGAGGAGTACAACATCAGTCTTGCTGACGATGAGGATAAGATGTGGAACGCCTTGTTCGCTAAGGCTTTCCCTAATCACCCCTACGGCACTCAGACTACTATCGGTACACAGGAGCACCTCAAAAATCCGTCTATTGTCAACATAAAGAATTATTTCAAACGCTATTATTGCCCTAACAACGTGGCTGTCTGCATGTCGGGTGATTTTAATCCTGATGATGTAATCGCCACAATCGACAAGTACTTTGGCTCCTGGAAACCTAACAACGATTTATCCTACCCATACTATGCTCCTGTTCCTGACCTCACGGCTCATGTGGACACCACTGTTATCGGTCAGGAGAGTGAGAACATTTACGTGGCTTGGAAATTCGACGGTGCTGCTTCATTGCAGGCTGACACTCTAAGCCTCATTGACAACATCCTCGCCAACGGCAAGGCGGGAATGCTCGATCTCGACCTTAAACAGAATATGAAGGTGCTCGACGCTTCTTCTTTCCTCGGTGAGTTGGCTGAATATTCTGGCTTCATACTTGACGGCACTCCTAAGGAAGGACAGTCGCTCGATGAGGTAAAGGATTTGTTGTTGGGCGAGATTGAGAAGTTGAAGTCCGGGGACTTTTCTGATGATATGCTGCCCTCTATCCTCAACAATATGAAACTGGATTACTACAAGTCAATCGAGAACAACTGGAGTCGTGCTCAATTGTTTGTTGACGCTTTCATCAACGGCAAGGAGTGGAGCAATGTGGTCAACCGCCTTGACCGCCTTTCTAAAATCTCCAAACAGGATATTATCGACTTTGCCAACCGCCATTTCGGTGATAATTATGTGACGGTTTACAAGATAATCGGAAACGATACCACTCAGAAGAAAATCGACAAACCGCATATCACGCCTATACCTGCCAACCGTGATGAACAGAGCGACTTTGTTAAGAGTATCGTCAATTCCAACGTTGAACCTATTCAGCCTAAATTCCTCGACTTTGACAAGGACCTCGTGAAAGGCACTACAAGCAACGGACTGCCCGTCCTTTATGTGCCGAACACAGAGAACGGCCGCTTTGAGATGTGTTTCAGGTTCAACTTCGGTGAGGAGGCTGATAAGTGGCTGCCTTACGCTGCGGAGTATTTCTCTTATCTTGGCACTGATAATATTTCTGCCGAGCAACTCAAACTGCAGTTCTACAAACTTGCTTGTGATTTCAACATCAGCGTGAACGAGAGAGATATTTACATAAGTCTCAATGGGCTTGACGAGAATATGCCGCAGGCTCTCGCCCTTATGGAGGATATCCTCGCTAACGCAAAGGTTGACAAAGATGCATACACAAGTTACGTTGACCTCGTTGACAAAGCAAGAAAGGACGACAAACTCGACCAGAGCGCAAATTTCCTCGCTCTAAGGCAATATGGCATGTATGGCACTTATAGCCACACTCTCAACAAACCTTCTATAGAGGATCTTCAGAATATGAACCCTCAGTCGCTCGTTGACATGATTAAAGGTCTGAGAAATTACAGTCATTCCCTGCTCTATTACGGTCCTACGTCATTGAATGACCTTATCGCCACGGTTGACAAGGAACATTCCACACCGTCTCAATTCACTACTGACCCGGTTTCCACGAAATACACCTTGCAGACTTCTCCCGAAAACGAGATTATCATCGCTCCTTACGAGGCTAAAAACATCTATATGGTGCAATACCACAACGAGGACAGCAGTTGGAGCCCTGAGAAACAGGCTGTTATCCAACTCTTCAACGAATATTTCGGCGAGGGCATGAACGCTCTTGTTTTCCAGGAACTCCGTGAGACACGTGGACTCGCTTACAGTGCCGCTGCATGGTATGCCACACCTGCCTACAAGGATGTCCCTGAATACATGATGACATATATTGTTTCACAGAACGACAAGATGATGGATTGCATCAACACATTCAACAGCCTCCTGAACGAAATGCCTCTCTCTGATAAGTCTTTCGATTTGGCTAAGCAGTCATTGAAAAAGAGTATCGAGACTGGGCGTTCCACCAAATTCAACATCATCCGTTCATATCTCAATGTACAGAACCTCGGTATCGACTATGACATCAGAGAAAAGGTGTACAACGCTCTACCCTCCCTCACCCTCTCTGACATAACAAACTTTGAGAAAGAGAACATCGCCGCCAAGCCATACCGTTACATCATCCTCGGAGACCCCAACGACATCGACATAGAAAGTTTGAAGAAAATCGCCCCCGTAAAGCAGCTCACTACTGAGGACATTTTCGGCTATTAAAATCACAATAAATGGGCAATACCCGACAAATTTACCCTTAACCCAACAAAAAACCGCCTCCTGATCCTTAACGTCAAGAGGCGGTTTTTATCTCCTTAATATCCACTTTATTTCATATAACCACTCAGCCAAGCCCTATCTCACGCAAAAATGCATTTTTAACTTTTAATTTTTAACTTTTAATTCCGCGTAAGCGGTATTGTCTCTATCTCATGTTCCTCAAAAAACCTGTCGCGGCACATAACAGCCACAACTTTCATGTAATCAACAAGTTCCAAGCCATTGAAATAAGCGTCATTTTTTATTTTCAACAGCATATCATCTCCAATAAACTTATTTGGAAACACAACAGCTTGCTTAAGACAAAAATCATTTACATCGTAAGCATTCTTCATTTCTACATTCTCATCAATAAATTTATTAATGCGACTCCAGTTTTTGTCAATCTCAGCATCAAGCCCAAGCCTGGCTATCATTTCCTTTCCCTTTTCGGTAATCTTTAAAGGACTTTCTGATTTTGTATATGCATTAGCCTGCAACTTGTCCATTCGTGTAATCAAGCCACTGATACTCTTGTCGATATATACAAGTGATGTGTCTATCCTCGTTATTGATTTTGTGTTTTCTATGCAAGGCAATTCGATATTCCTCGCATTGTTCTTCTCCAAATCATTTATCCTTTTATTATTTTCATCACATGGTAAGTTCTTGACATTCTTCGTTATCTGATATGCTTTATATAGATATATGGTTGCATAAATAACTATTATAAAAATAGCTACAACGATAACTATTGAAACGCCAAGGTTCTTCAATATAAAATCATTTATAATTTCTTTCATGACGGCAATAAATCTACATTATTTACAAAGATAATTAAAAATCCTCTCTTTTAATTTCAATCTATTTCTTTTTAAATTTGTTTAACACATACACTTACAGCACAACTCCTCACACAAAGCCCTCTCTCAAGCAAGAATGAATTTTTAATTTTTAATTTTTAATTTTTCCGTATTATTTAATGATTTTACTTAGCCGTAATAATCTAATCATCAGCAATGTAAGTATCAATACCAAAAATGGAGCACAACAATGATAAATAGATTCCCATATCAAAGGCAAATGACTATTTAAAAT
>JAJPYV010000109.1 GCA_021204735.1 Prevotella sp. | reverse complement strand
CTTAAATCCATCGTTCTCTCTTGCCGAAAGGAAACGGCAGGTTTGCCAACAGAAAAACCCTCGCGGGCAAGGACAAGCATGAGCTTTCTGCCGGAACAAGGACCTTGCCTTGCCGCTTCGCAGAGGAGGGCGAAATGAGGGAGATGACCAGAGGTTCATTCCCCCTCCAAAGCGCTTGCGAGAATCGCTCCACCGCAAGTACCAAAAGGAACCTGTCGCAATAATGCGGCAGCATTAAGCAGACGATTTAGGAACCTTGCCGGACGTTTTACGGCGAAACTGCCCAAGGAGGCTCGACAAACAATAAATGGGGACACGACGATGATGAGGATGAACGTGTGTGGGTACGACACTGCTGGCGAGAGTCGCACGGATGATGAGGTCGCCTAATGGTAAAAGGGACACCCGACGAATATTTCTTCCCCTTTTGTATTGCCGGTAAACTGCATATGTACCACAAGTTGCCGCACCCAAACTTTCTCGCTTTTTTTTGGTTGTTTGCTCCAAGCCGCGAGGGCAACCCCCGAGTGTTTTTCATGGATGTTGCTTACGCGAGCTTTTCACACCCATAATTACTCTTTTAACCTGAATCTGCACCAATCCTGGAGATTATTATGTCCCAGGCCAGGACAGAGCTCCGTCAGGCGGATATGGGATCTTTTTGACAAACACTTGACACGAAGAAAAGGCCCCTGAAAAGCTCATATCTTATAATAATCATCCTTCATTTTTAGGATATACGCGCAGATGTCCTTTACCGCCCTTGTCTTTCTTTTCCTCCTTGAAGGAAGAAATATAGTTCACATCCTTCAATATCTCAAGCAGTTCCACATTGTAATTGGTTGTATCAAGCTTAGGATGTTTATCATGCTTCGTGATATCTGAATACTCTCCGCCTAAGGCTTTCAACGCAGATGAAATATTCTCTCTGCCGGGGTTCGCTTTAATAAAGAGAACTGCCAGCTTTACTTTTGTATCTATTTTATTAGCTCTTTTGATAACGAATAATGCGACATCGGTATCCTTGTCAATGTAATTACCTTTGATATAGATAGGAATAAGAAGGTCGGCGACCTTATTTGTACATCGTACATCCTTATGGATAATTTCGATTATTTTCACTTTTTCTTCAAGCGAAAATGCCTCTGATTCCAATAATTTGCAGGCGACATTTTCGGTTATTTTGTATGATAGATCCATGTTCTTGATAAATTCCCTTGAATAATAGATAAGATATTCCGCAAGCAACGGCGTGTCATTCATTATCTTAATGGTATCTTCTCCAAAAGCTATTTTCCCGTTTTCAATGAGAATATGCAATCGTTCCATATCAACACTCTTCAAATGATTACAATCCGGGAACATTATGCTGAAAGACTTCAACAAGTGACCATAGTTTTTAGGTGATATAATATTACTTGTAGAGAGCGCGACAAAAATTTCATTCACATATTTATCATCAGTGTATCCTTCTTTTGAAAGCTCACTCGCAAAATCATTAATATATCCAGCTAAGTCAGCTGTCATTTCGCCGTTATAATCGAAATAGATAGTTACATTCTCCCATGTCGGGACTATGAGATAATCGCGAACTGCAATATCATACATATCTTTTTTCTCTATTTCATTAAAGCTCGGAATTTGATTCCTCTGCTGACTTAAATATTCTTCTTTTGATTTGCTATCTATATTCTCGTTGTTTATAATAAAAAGTATGCTTTCAACACTCTCGTCTTTATCATCGTCTTTAATGCACGTGATTACTTTCTGTATATTTTTGTCAATATAATTCTTTAGTGATTCATTTTGACATGCATGTAGACGAGTATAGTTAAGATTATCTTCTGTAATAGATTTATCGCCTTTACATAAAGTTTGCGCCACAACACAAAGGTTATGAGAGCTGATTTTATAACTGTCATATTCAATTACACAATCCAACAAACTATCATTCTCACTGTTTATCTCTGTGAATTTGCTGTTTGATACAAGAACCAAACACCTGTCAAGACCAATGCCGTCAACACGTTTCGTAACGAAGGAATAATGATTGTTCAGCCATTCTTGTTGTGTATCTTGCAAGTCATTGCAGAACCTCAAATAAGCCTCTGTAAGAACATCTCTTTCTTCTTTATCTTTCCATTCCGTTATTTGTCTCCACCTTTCGTCTTTATCAGAATTGATAAAATGCTCAAAGACAATCTTTTGCTGTTTCCCTTCTGTATAATACTGCGCCAAGAACTCCAATGGGGCATCCTTGCGTTCTATCCTGCGCATAATTAACCCAAATTTTTCTTGCCGCCCTTCCCTATGTTCCGCGAGATAATCTAATAAATCGTTATTGAGGATAGCGTCATTGGCGAACATATCATCTCTCAATTCCTTGACAAAATTTTCTTTCTTGTCAATATGATAGTCGGGTGATAGTGTTATTTGCTGTTTTATAGATAGCAACAAATCTCTGTCAGCAAAGGATAAAGTTCCCGCGTAGAAGTACGAAACGTAGTCATAATAATCCTCGTCAATATATCCGCGCCGAATAAATATATCTTGCATAGGTTCTAATCCTATCTCCGAATACAATTTGTTTCCCTCTGTAATATACTTGCTAAGCAATTCGGACAATCTTAATGATTTTATTGCAATTGTTTCCTCCCCTAAACGTCTGCGTTCACTCTCGTAGTATTCCTCCCCATTTTCCAATACACTTAAACGACTTGACAAATTCATTTCCGTGTCAAGTTTGTTCATATCAACCTTTATTGATGGTATAGCTCCACCCACGATATTTTTACATAATATTGTTGATCCCTCCCTAATTGATTTGAATAGCCTATCGTCTTCTGCAATTTCTTCCAACGAATAGAACTTGTTACCAATACTGATTTGGGTTATGCGTTCATTATATTGTTTGCGCAATCTATATAAAAAGAGTAATCTTAGTTCATTAGCATGAAAAATACAAGTGTCTTTATACAGTTTCTTCTCTTTCTCAAGTTTTTCCTTCTGTTGTTCAATATCTTTTAGCGCTTCTTTTATAAAATCATTCTTCTTACTGATGCATGTATAAACCTTCCCCTTTCTGTATTGGAGCTCGTCGAAGTCCCTCGGATAATAGTTCTTATATGTAATCATCGCCAACAACTGCGTAAGATTCAATTTTGAAGAATCCGAGCGACATAATCTTTTCCGATATTGACCATATTCATTGACTATGTTTATGAGCATTCGCATATCAGTAATGAAGAATGCTATCTCCGATAGGTCATCATCTGATATTTCATTCTCGTCAAAGTCCCTCTTACATAATTCTTTCTTTAATATGTCTTTCGAGTTAGAGTGGTTAATTACTGGGATAACCGTTATGATGTAATCGAAAAATTTCGTCCTATCCAGTTCTTTGAATACGTCATCCTTAATAGCGTAAACAAAAGTGATATGTCTTCCGACAATCTTCGACTCATTGATAAGTTGATTTAATTCTCTAAGTTTTAGAAATATATCAGCAGATGGGTTAAACCTATCCAAGTCTTCAATGATTACCACATCATAATTTGTCACTTGAAAGAAATACAAAATCTCATCAAGGTGTTTATTGAATATTGAAGCTTCCTCTGCAATCTCAATCTCTCCGTCTATAATATTTAGTCGCTTCATTTTTGAATTTCCGTATGATTTTATTAAGCCACGGAAAATACAATACATTACGTAAATAAGCCAAACCATACTTATAAAATCGAATATTGTATTCCATACGTTACCCAAATCAAAAATACGACAGAGAGAATACACCCTTGCGAAAGAAGGCTCAAATAAGATGAAAAATGCCAAGACTGTTATGACACATACTACAGCATTGCAGCACAATTTCGTTTTTGAATAATGAGTAATTTTCCGGAAGCGGGAGTTCGGTAGGGTGCCAGCTTTCTCTTTATATATTATTTGTTGTAAGATGCTGTATTCAACCTGCTCATTCTGACCCTTAATATGAGTATTACTTTTCTCTTCTGATGTCTTTTCGTCTGAATTATTATGTTCTTCATTCTGTTCATCAGCATTCTCGTCTTTTTTCTCTTCGTCTCCCCGTAATGTAGCCAAGGAAATAGGAAGATACGTATGATTCTTGAAATCGGTCATTAATGTAGTTATAACAGAACTCTTGCCAGAACCGAATGGACCAGAAACTGCAACGTTTCTTATATGAGACTCTTTTGCTTTTTCCAAAACATCTGCAAGATCCTTCACCGCTCTATAAGCACTTTCCCCTTTCTCCAACTTCTTAGGAAGTAGTGTATGTAATTGACTATCCATATTGCTTTCCTTTCCAATATAAAACACCTGTTTGACAATCTAAATAATATCGTTCACATGTTTTTGTGAAATTGATACTGTTTGCGAAGTTAACTCTTTTCCTTAATTTTTCGTCATAGGTTCAAAACTTTATCTCCAACCTCACTTGACTATCTGGCTTCCAATAGATACGAACGTATCATTCCCGCAATTACAGCCTGACAGCATCTCTGGCATGTCGTTGCTTAAAGACAAGTGATGGTCGGTTAAGTTTAAATGCGGGAGTGGGCGGACGATGGCGCCTTTTTGATAGAGACATGGATAACGGACAGGAGCAAGTCAAGGACGTATCGCGGCTGATGATGTTCCTTTGCCCAAATATATGGGAGTTCTCCTTTGTTGCATTGACTGCAAGCAGTTGATTAACAACAAGTTACATACGCTACGGAAAATCCGAGTTGTACCTCTTTCAATTACCACATCAGGAAGAGTTCTACTCTTTATAGACAATCGAATAGGCGGGACGCTTGGCACCGGGGCAATCTTCCCGCAGTACGTTTTTCTCCACCAAGTCTTGTATGTCGCGAATGGCGGTATCCTTCGAGCACTTCCCGAGCGCAGCCCACGTCTTAGACGTAAT
>JAJPYV010000111.1 GCA_021204735.1 Prevotella sp. | reverse complement strand
ACTTTGACGTAGGAAATGCAGAAAACACCCACAGTGCAACTTCAGAGCGTAAATACGCAATGTCGAGTAGTACGATTACTGTAGATAGTTGCCGATATTATATTGATGCTGAAAACATGGAGGCTGCATTGTATACCTATGGGAAGAAAGGAAAAACTGCCATTGTGCCTGAGACAATAACTTATGATGGAAATGAATATACTGTCATTCAAATTGGTTATGGCGGTAGAGCCTTTCCTGATTCTATTACATCTATTCAATTACCAGAATCTTTGGTGACAATACGATCTTCTGCTTGTAATGGTTGCAAGTCTCTGTTGGATATAACGCTCCCGGCGTCTCTTGAAGCAATAGGTGATTTTGCATTCAAAGACTGTACTTCTTTGACGTCTATCACCATCCCTGATAAAGTAACAGTGATAGACAATTATGCTTTTTATGGTTGCACATCTCTGTCAAATGTAAAACTCTCAGCTTCACTTGAAACAATTGGATATCAAGGATTCTACAACTGTAGTTCTTTAACTGCAATCACCATCCCAGATAAAGTAACTACAATAGACTCTTATGCCTTTTATGGTTGCACGTCTCTGTCAAATATAAAGCTCTCAGCTTCTCTTGAGACAATAGGTTCTTATGCATTCTACAACTGTAGTTCTTTTTCAGATATAACGCTTTCGGCATCTCTTGAAACAATTGGATCTTATGCATTTTACAACTGTAGTTCTTTGGCTGCAATCAACATTCCCGATAAAGTAACCACGATAAACCCATATACTTTTTGGGGCTGCAAATCTCTATCGGAAGTCACACTCCCAGCTTCTCTTGAAACAATCGGATCTTATGCATTCTTCAACTGTACTCCTTTGACTGCTATCACAATCCCTGATAAAGTAACTACGATAGACACTCGTGCTTTTTCTCAATGCTCATTATTATATGATGTAAATGTTATGTGTACTACACCACCGACCATTGGAAGCGATGTTTTCATTTATACTAATTTGTATTCCATAAATGTGCCTAAAGGAAGTGGTGCCGCATATAGTGCCGCATCATACTGGAGTAACTACATTATTGTTGATGGTGATGGAGTATCTTTAAACATTAATGTTGACGAAGCAGGAACTTTGGGTGAAAAGATTTTGGCAGAGACGGAAAACGTATATGATGTAAACTATCTTACACTGTCGGGTACCCTTAACAGTGATGACATTTATAATATACAAAACCGCATGCCTAATCTAATAGGAATAGACATGGAGAATGTGGATATGACAGAACTTCCATCAGATATGTTCAAATCCAGAAATGCATTAAAGAAGATTGTTTTACCATCAAACTTGCAGAGTATAGGCTCAGATGCTATGTATGGCTGCTCCAATCTCAAAGAGATATCGCTTCCAAAGACATTGGAAAGTATAGGTTCTTACGCATTTTACGTTTGTGAATCATTATTAGGAATAGTAATTCCAGATGGTGTAACTTCAATCGGAACTTATGCTTTTTATAGCTGTGCAAGTCTGAGAAATGTTACTCTTCCCTCAACATTAACTTCTGTGCCTGATGAAATGTTTGATGGATGTACCAGACTCGAAACCGTGGAATTTCCAGAGGGTATTACAAAGATAGGAGATAGAGCTTTCAACGATAATTCTAATTTAAAAGCAGTAACATTTCCAAGTACTCTTGAGCGTATAGAAAGACAACCTTTTTTAAATTGTACGTCTCTCACAGAAATCACATTACCAGAGAAACTCGTTTTTTGCTATCGATCATTCGAGAACTGTTCAAATATTACAAAGGTAACTTGTGAGGCTTTAGTCCCTCCATTTTTACAAGAAAGCCGTAATATAATGAACGGGGTAGATAAATCTGGATGCACATTATATGTGCCAGAGTTATCAATCAATGATTATAAGTTGAGTGTCGGATGGGATGAATTTACCAACATCAAAGGGATAGAATATTATCCGGAAAACATCACAGTTTTTAATGATTATAAACTCACATTGCCAGATTCATTGCCATCTGACTGGAAACCTACTGTGGAGCTGACTGAAAATCCTAATTCCAGCACAGATTATGGTACGTTGACAGTGAATGGAAATCCAACACTTTCAATGGAATTGTTTACACTCGATTATGATCTGAACACTTACCTTAGCTATTATAGCAACACAAGCAAAACGGCATATAATTCACTGGTAAGCAATGCCAATATGCGTGCTGACAATATCTGCACTAATGTATATCTTAAGAACAACTACTGGGCTTTCCTCTCCTTCCCATACGATGTGAATGTTTCGGACATAACTCCAGTGCTTGATGAAACGAGTTGGGTAATCCGTAAATATTCTGGTCTTGCGAGAGCCAACTCCGACATGGATAATACGTGGCAAAACATAACCATAGATGGTACATTGCAAGCAGGAGAGGGCTATATCTGGCAATGCACAAGAAGTGGTACAAGCTACTGTCAATTTATAGTGCCAGCTATAAACAACACGAACAAGAATAACATATTCACCAAAGACGCTGTAACGCTTACTCTTAATGAATATCAGTCGGAGTTCAGCCACAACCGTAGTTGGAATCTTGTTGGCAATCCATATCCTTGTTTCTATGATTCACGGTTCATGGAGTTCTCCGCCCCAATCACTGTGTGGAACGATTATAGTCGCACTTACGAGGCATACTCTCTTACCGATGACAGTCGCATTCTCCGCCCAGGCGAGGCTTTCTTTGTACAACGCCCAGTGGATTCTGAAACTATCGTGTTCCCCACAGACGGTAGACAGACAGACCGCAGCGTAAGGGATCTGACTTCCACGTACTCCTCAGTTAAAAGAGTGCAGGCTGTAGAGCGTGATATATTCAATTTATATATAACCGATGGCAACATATCTGACAAAACTCGTTTCGTAATCAACCCGACCGCACAGTCGGCATACGAGACAACAACAGATGCCAGCAAGTTCATGAGTTCTGACAAGAGTGTCGCACAACTTTATACCATTGAAGATGGCATTCAAATGTCTATAAATGAGCGTCCTTTCGGAAATGGCATAGTATTGCTTGGCACATATTTCGGTAGTCAGGGCTCATACACTATCTCACTTGATACTCAATCTGATATGGATGTCACCTTAGTTGACAAATCCACAGGCATCGAGACAAACCTGAATGTTAGTAACTATACTTTTGATGCCGATGCTGGCACAGTGGAAGACCGCTTTTACATAAAACTCATTAATACTACAGGCATAAACAGCATAAATGCTGAAAACGGCAATGCAATTACTGTGGAAGGCAACAGAATAGTAGTAAATGGAGACGGCAATGCTCTAATATCTGTTTATACAACCGACGGCAAAGCTGTAGCTTATGGAAATGGTTCTGTTGACACATCCTCTATGCCAGCCGGTCTCTACATAGTAAAGGCAAATGGGTCTGTACGTAAAGTTAGAGTAACTAAATGAAAAAGGAGGTAAAACATGAAACGTATTCTGATTATAATATTGACATGTGTTCTTCCTTTTGCCATATCTGCTCAAAACGGGTATGGTGGCGATGGAACATATAATCCTTCCAATCCAGGAGATCCAGGTGAACCGGTATTGAGTCATACTGTTACTCTGACCGCCTCACCAACAAATGGCGGCAGCTTCAATACAAGTTCCACAAAAGTGGCGGAGGGTGACAGTGTAAGACTATATGCTTACACGAGCACAGGCTTTGATTTCAAGGAATGGCAGAAAGACGGTGAGACAATATCTACCGTTACGCCTTTTTACTACACTATGGGAACGGAAGACGCAGCAATTACCGCAGTGTTTGAATACAATCCTTCCAACCCTGAAAACCCTGCAAAAAACTATTGGGATGCCACAACAGGTCAGGTGATTGTGGATGACTTTACGGCGGGAAGCCTGTCGTCTGCCGTCTCTACGGCGATAGGCGGTAGCAGCTATAACTCAAACGTGATAATGATAACCGTGGTTGGGCAAATGTCCTCAAATGACTTCAGTATAGCTAACAACTACACTAATTGCACGCTTGTGGATCTTAGTCGAACATACGGCTACACCGCAATTCCAAGTTATTCGTTTGATTACACAAATTTGTCACAAGTAATACTTCCTTCATGTGTGGAGAGTGTGGAAAGCCATGCTTTCTATAATTGCAGCAATCTAAGTGAGGTGTCTTGCTATGCCATAGTGCCACCTACAGTGGGCAGCGATGCTTTCACTGGCATTGCCGAAGGTGCAGTGCTGAGAGTATTGGCATCGTCAGTATCATTGTATGCGGAGGCTGATGGTTGGAAGAATTTCACTATTCTACCATTGTCAGATGATGTATGCGCTTTAGAGGTAAACCTGCCAGAGGATGCGGCAGACGGCAGATATAAGAACATGACGCTGCAACTTGTGAACATGGCAAGTGGACAAATACAGAAATATCTGATATCCGACCGTGTAACTTATACGTTCTATGGACTACAGAAAAATAGCGAATACTTTGTAGCAGTTAAGAACCAGATTGATACAGAACTTGGCAGAATTGAGGATATAGCAATTGCTGATGAGGATGTCAGCGTGTCATTTGAATCGTTGATTCAACCTCAAACGATAAGTATGGGCGTAGTTACTCCTGACGGCATTGACGTAACGGATGATGCGCAAATAACATGGTTCGATTCTTCTGACAATTATCTTTCTCAAGGCTCACAACTGTCTGGTCTTGTACCGCAGGCTCAAGTAAAGATAAAAGTCTCTCTGTCGCAAACACTTGGAATGCAATATGTGTTGCCTTCTGATACGCTTTACACAGTGCAGGAAAGTGGCAATACCATATTATGCTCTCTCAATCCTATAAGCTGTGCTACTCTTACAGGTAAGGTGGTGGATGCAGAGACAGGAGCTGCAATATATGGTGCTGTGATTACG
>JAJPYV010000072.1 GCA_021204735.1 Prevotella sp. | reverse complement strand
ACAAGATGTTCAGCAACGAT
Organism: Prevotella sp.; assembly: GCA_021204735.1. Lineage (GTDB taxonomy): Bacteria > Bacteroidota > Bacteroidia > Bacteroidales > Bacteroidaceae > Prevotella. Next base: position 4,950 of record JAJPYV010000072.1, on the reverse strand, counting down.
ATAGCAAGCATAGAAAACTCGTTTAAATTAAGGAAAAAATAAGTGTTGATTTATTGAAATTATGGGTAACGAGTTGATGAAATTGGGAAGTATCGATTTTATATTGGAGTGCTGAAAAAGTGAATAAATACGTAATAAATATGTAAAACACAGAGCTAATTAATAAAAAAAAAAAACGAAGTATAATTTTTGTAAAACAAATTAATTTATAGCAAGCAATTTTACTGAATTTAAGTACATTTTTTGTAATTTTGCGCAACTTTAAAAAGTTGTACGATATATAATTCAATAACTAAATAAAATTATGGTGGCGAATTTTTCAAATAAAGCGAAAAAGCAGTCAATCGCCAACGCAAAAGAATATATAGATTAGATAGAGTTTCAAAGTCACTGGATAGTACAGAGCTCTTTCTAAAAGCCATGGGGCACACAAAAAACTATGGGTCAAAGACTTAATTTGGCGCAGAGCGGAAATTATACTCTGTTAAAAAAATACCCCCCCCTTACGATTTTCAGGAAACATGGTGTTATCTGTTTGTTCATCATGCAAAGGTGGAAAGAATAAAAAAGAAGGTAGAGGAAGAGTTTAGCGTATTTATCCACACAAGAGTAGTTTACATCCGCGATAAAAACAAAATCAAGAAAGAAGAGCGCCCTACAATATCTGGACTTATTTTCATTCGAGGGAAGAGTGAAGAAATCCAAATGTTTTTAGATGAGAATTTTCAAGGCTTACATTTAGTGAAAGACTGTTCAACACAAAAAACAGCAGAGATCAAAGACAGCATAATGCAGCCTTTCATGCAAATAGCCAAAGTAGATTCAACACGAATCAGGTTTATGCCCCATCCATTCAATTACTATTCAGAAGGAAATCAACTTATAAGAATAACCTCAGGTGTACTATCAGGATTCGAGGGTTATCGTATCCGAATAGCGAGAGATAAATGCTTCATCACATCAATTGGAGGATTGACTGCCGCTATCGGAGGAATACATAAGGAAAGTTTTGAGAATTTGGATGAGTACACAAAGCAGAGGAGGGCACAAATAAATAGAAATCAGCAATCCCCAGACACAAAATTGACGGCAGTACAAAAAGAGATAGAAAAGAGTTTCTTTGTGCCACAAAACCAGATGGATGTTATAGCTATTGCTAATAATATTTCATCATGGGTAGAAAAAATAAATAATGCATTACAGAAAAAAGACTTTGGCGGAGTAGCAGAGATGACATTATTCATATTAGAGAAAATAGGAGATAATATCAGTTCTGCAAATTATAATTTCCAAACATGGAATATGGATGATATCATTACCATTTGTAAAGAGATTAACGGAATAATAAATACGATGTCTAACAATAAGGAAGTCTCACCTGAATTAAAAGAGACAATATTAACTGAAAGAGAAGCACTTACGGAGCGGTTTTCTTTTTTGCAGTAAACTTTTAGGCATAAAACGATAAGAGATTGTGCCATAAAGTTGTCTGTGAGCAAATATGAATAATAACTAAGAAGTTAAATACTTAAATATAAAACTTATGTTTGATTTTATTGAGCGATTGTTTGGGGCGCATTTTATGCGTCCCAAATTAGGGCATAATGGAAAAAACTGTTATTCAGGACGTTATCATGGTGGTAAGGTAACTTATTATTATGATGATTTTGATAATGGTCGATTATACCAAGGGAGGTATAAATATGCACAAAAATCCTATACAGACTCATTTGAAAAAACTAACACAAAGGTGATAGGAAAATATGATAATGACCTTAAAAGTGGTCATTGGAAGTACGAGTTTAAGAAGAAGAATGAAAAAACCATTTTAGAGATGAATTATGAAAAAGGAATTCAAAATGGTAAGTACGTGTTTAAGTCAAAAAGAAAAATTCATGCTTTCGGAATTAAAAAAGTAAATATCATAATGACTATTTCAATGCTTATGGGAAATCCTGTCGGTAAAATAAGATGGTATAACGCTGGAGATGAAATTACGGGAAATTTCGATGAGAACGGCAAGCCGCACGGACTTTGGGTTTTAGACAGGACTAATTCTGATAGGATGGTGATAGGTTATGAGAATTGGGAGCATGGAGTAAGGATAAACTATTATACAATTAACCCCTCAACTGGTCAAAAAACGCAAACCGATTTAATGATTACATCAATTTTGAAAAACTTTATCAAAAGAGAATGTACAAGATTAGAAAAGATAGAGACAAGAGGCTCTGTTGTGTGGGAAGGTAACTTCTGTCAAGAGCAGTAAGAGTCGGCAAAAACATGAAAAGAGACGATAATAACAGAAAGGAATGAACTTACGGGCGATTTCCTTTCTGTTGTAAAAACGGGTAGGCATAAATAAATATATGTGGCCATTTTCTTTCAGACAGACATTGGCTGAAAGCGGTATATTTCAAGGAATGACAGATTATCATTCCCATATATTGCCAGGAGTAGACGATGGTATTTCCACAATTGAGGAAGCAATCAAGACATTAAAGAGTTACGAGGATTTGGGTATTAAAGAGGTATGGCTTACGCCCCATATCATGGAAGATTATCCAAATCATACAAGAGATTTGCAGAAAAGATATACAGATATAAAAAAGACATACGGGCAACAGAGTGGGACATGTAAGATAATACTGCGATTATCGGCGGAAAACATGCTTAGTTCCCTATTTGTCAAGCGGTTTGAGGCCAATGACATACTACCGATAATAGACGGGAAGCACATATTGGTAGAGACATCATATTACAATCCACCGTTCGGATTTGAGCATCTGCTATCTGAAATAACGGGCAAAGGATATATACCAATACTTGCCCATCCAGAACGGTATCATTATATGTCCATGCACGACTACAAGGAATTGCATGATAAGAGAATAGAATTCCAACTTGACTATATGGCGCTTGCAGGAGCATACGGGGGCGAGGTACAAGCCAAAGCGACGTTATTGTTAAAGAAGGGATATTATTCAATTGCAGGAAGCGACATACACAATCTCGACTCTTTTGAGCAGTGGATAAAAGTGCCGGTAAAAAAGAGTGTGGTTGATATGCTTCGGAATTTAGTTAACTGATAAACAAATAAATATGATACGGATAAAAAGTATTATCGCACAAATGTCTATATTGATTGTATGGATATTAGTGCTTTCAAGCTGCAGCTCAACTTCAAAAATAGTATATCTGCAAGACCTCCATTCAGATTACTCGATAGCTGTACAAGAGACTAAGGATCTCACCCTGAAGACTGGTGACAAATTAAGTATAGTGGTGTACAGCCGTGACAGTGAGCTTGCCCAGATGTTCAATCTCGACAGTAATAGAAGCGGATCGGGAGGCTCAAACAATCATGAAAACACTTACTATACAGTAGATGATGCTGGAAAGATAGACATGCCGGTATTGGGACCTATCAGTGTGAAAGGAATGACAAGAATGGAATTGGCAGAACTTATAAAACAGAAGTTGTTGACAGAAAAGTTGATAAGCGACCCGACCGTAACAGTGGAATACGCCAATATGGGTTATTATGTGTTGGGCGAGGTAGGAAACCCTGGCAGGATAGAAATAGAAAGAGACAATATAACATTGCTTGAGGCATTAGCCACTGCTGGCGACCTGACGATACAAGGGCGTCGTGACAATATACTTGTATTGCGGACAGAAAATGGCAGTCAGACGCCCTACCGTGTGGACATTACCCAGGCACAAAGTCTGTATTCTTCCCCAGTGTATTATTTACAACAGAATGATATGATATATGTAGAGCCGAATAAGATGCGCGCCAATCAGTCGAAGTTGAATGCAAACACGCTACGCACCCCTGGTTTCTGGTTCTCTACAACATCATTTATTCTGTCACTTGTCTTATTATTTACAAAATAGAGAAAATGGAAAGATTAATAACAAATACAGAAAAACGTCAACAGACGACAGATACAAAAGTGCTTATAAAAGATTGGCTCTTTATGTGTGTGAGCCATTGGAAATGGTTTGTGCTGTCTGTCATCATTGTCATGGTATGTGCCTTTTTCTATGTTAAGAAGATACCAAATATATATACCCGCACTATATCCATACTTATCAAGACTGAAGATAAAGGCAGCAATACAGAGTCACAGTTGAAGGAACTTGGTCTTGTGCCGAATTCAGTAAACTTGAAGAATGAAATATTAAGTATGCAAACCACAGTTGTGGCGAAAGAAATCGTGAGCCAGTTGAATTTAGATGTGAATTATTACCGTGATGGTACATTTCACGATGAAGTGGTTTACGGCCTTGATAGACCAATAACAGTTACATTTTCAGGCTTGAATGACAACGAGACAGCATCTCTGACTGCAACACTTTTGTCAGATGGTAGCGTAATATTAAGCGATATGAAGCGGGGCGGCAAGGAATATCCCAAACCTGTAAAAATGAAGTTAGGCAAGAAAGTGTGGACTGCCATGGGTGAAATTTCAGTATCGCCTACTCCATATTACAAAAAAAACATGGAAGACAAGATAAAAGTAACACGTAGCACATTGTCAGGTGCAGCCATGTCAGTGAAAGGACGTATTTCAGCCACATTGAGAGACAACAACTCCTCAATCATAGACATAAGTTATGTTGACTATTCGATAGCCCGTGCGGAGGATGTCCTCAACACGTTGGTTTCCATATATAATGAAAATTGGATGAAAGACAGAAATCAGATAAGTACCAGTACCAATGCATTTATCAAAGACAGATTAGGAATTATAGAAGAGGAATTAGGGAGTGTAGAGCAGGACATATCTAATTATAAATCCGAACATTTGATACCCGATGTGCAACAAGTAGGAAGTATGGCTATGGCACAAGCCAGTTCAGCCCAGCAGGAATCAGGCAATCTGAGCAATCAGATATACGTAATTCGCTATATCCGCAGTTATCTGACAGACGGAATGCATG
>JAJPYV010000303.1 GCA_021204735.1 Prevotella sp. | reverse complement strand
TTTTGAATGCGTTTTACTATGTTATTTGTAGCCATTATGCAATATTTTTATAAATCTCGTTTTCTAATTCCCGAAAAGCTTGTTCAAAATTTTCTGGACCTCCAAACAATTTCATTATTCTCTGTGGTTTGCCAAATGAATCAAACGGAGAAGTGTCAAGAATGTTAACATCTTCAAGATTGATAATACCATGTTCTGCATATTTATCAAGTAACGATTCAAGAATTTCTTTTGCCGTTCCTTCATATTTGGAAAAGTAATCGCTGTTTCTAACATTTTCTGCCCGTCTTTGACGGGATATTGCAGGTCTATCGTATGCAACATGACAGATAATATCGAAAATATCGGCATTTTCAAGGATTGGATTCTTTTTGCGAACTGCCTCTATCAAAACATTATATTCATGTAATTCATCAACAATAGCCTTTTTCTTTTCCGCTTCAGTCCAATTCTTAACAAAGTCTTCAAGAGTTGCATATCGCTTACATATTTGTTTTTTGGTGTATGTGATGAGATTTTCCGTCTTCATCGTTTTTCCGTCGTCATCAAGAATTGATACGATTTCTGTAGTTATATTCACAGAATCTCCATTCACAACATATTTTATATGGTCTTCTTTTAAGTGGTCATCTGGAGAAGCAGGTTTTTTATATGGATGGTCAGACTTAATTTTGTTTTCGAATGATTCTGGCTCACCATCAAAATCAGGATCTTTAAATTTCTTTGTCGCATTCCGAAAATCAAGTATTTCCAAATGCCACTTGCCTTTATCTGTTCTAAGACGGGTTCCACGTCCGATTATCTGTTTAAATTCTGTCATTGAATCAATCTCTTTATCAATAACAATCAAGCCACATGTTTTACAATCAACGCCAGTCGCTAAAAGTTCAGAGGTCGTTACAACTGTTGGATATGGCTGGTCAACATCTATAAAATTATCCAATTGCTTTTTCCCCTCATTTTCATCTCCTGTAATACGCATTACGTAACGACTGTCCTTTTTACAAAGGTCAGCATTCATTGTTGTCAGCAAACTGCGCATAGCTTCTGCCTCGTCTATATCAGTGCAGAAAACTATTGTTTTTGTCATTCTGCCAATATATTTTAGCATTTTTGTTATTCTATAAGCCACCAAATATCTCCGTTTTAAAAATGTTATGTCTTTTCCATAATCTTTCTGTTGGTAATATTTTTGTTGAATGACATTGTCATTTATATCGCACTCATCTTCTTCTGGCGTAAAACCTTTTAAATCCAAATCTATAAAACAATTTGTTACTCTGAATGGGGCTAAGAATCCATCGTTAATACCTTGAAGGAGTGAATATGTATAAATTGGCTCATTAAAGTAATCAAGGTTATTCGCTCCATCGGCAACTTTGGGTGTTGCAGTCATACCTATCTGGGTTGCGCTTTTGAAATACTCCAATACCTTTCTCCATGCAGAATCATCTCTGGCACTTCCCCTATGGCACTCATCTACCACAATCAAGTCAAAAAACTCTGGTTGGACTTGCTCAAAGGGATTAGTTTCTCCCTCTTGTCCCACTAATTGGTGATATAAAGCCATATATATTTCAAATGCAGAATCTATATTACCACCTTGAACTTTTGTCATGACCTTTTTAAAAGGTCTGAAATCTTGATTCATTGTCTGGTCTATAAGAATATTTCTATCTGCCAAATAAAGAATTTTTTTCTTGGTTCCTGATTTATGAAGACGATAAATAATCTGAAATGCCGTATATGTTTTCCCTGTTCCTGTTGCCATAACAAGTAGAATACGTTGTTGTCCTTTTGCAATAGCTTGTATTGTTCGGTTAATTGCTATTCTTTGATAATATCTCGGTTCAAATGAATAACTATCAGAGAAATAAGATGTATTTATAATCTCCTCTTCTTGTGGAGTTAAACCTTCTGAATCTTTTAAACGTTTTTTCAGATTATCAGGACTTGGAAATTTGTCAAGAGACAATTTTTTCTCTTTACCTGTAATAAAATCGTGTTCCAAAAAAGCATCACCGTTTGAACTGTAAGCAAACATTAAATCAAGTATTTCTGCATATTTTATTGCTTGTTGCATACCACCACCGACGGGTTTATTATTATCCTTTGCCTCTACTATTGCTATTGGATAATTGCTTCTATCAAACAATAAATAGTCTGCTCGCAAACTCGCTTTACGGACATGTTCATCTCCTTCAAAGATGATACGCCCATCTGTAAAAGAGTATTCCATCCTTATCTTATCGTTCTCCCATCCTGCCTTGTTTAAAGCTGGAGTTATATAGCGAGCCTTTATATCTTCTTCACTCAATTTCTTCTTGTTTTCCATGCTTCACTCCTTTATAATATTAGTTTTTGAAGTTTTTATATGCATGTTCAATTTGCGCCCTTGTTAATGTTGTGTGCGCCATCTAATGAACCATATATCAGTTCTGTGTGTATCGTGAAAGTATAATTGCTTTTCATGCTTTCTTTGACGTGTTTTAGTATCGCATATAATTTGCTTACAAATTTACAAAATTTTTCGTATATCATAATGTATTGTATTTCTTATTTTGCACCATATCAAATTTTTTGTACTTTTGTGCAGTTGTAACTACTTAAAAACAATTGTTATGGAAGAGAATGATAAGAAACAACAGAAAACAAATGCGTCTTCATCCCAAAATTGGACAGATGAATACGGAGTGAAGTATGTCAATGACAGCGGGCGTGGACTGACATTATTGGAATGTACCAATAAGAAAATTAAAGAGTATATTGTCAAGGAAGGAACAAAAGAAATCTGCGATAAAGCTTTTAATTTGTGTTGGCATTTAGAAAGTATAAAATTTCCTGAAGGATTGAACAAAATAGGATATAGAGCATTTTCCAATTGCCATAATTTGAAAAGTGTAAAATTTCCAAAAGGTTTAAAAGAAATTGAGACAGGAGCATTTTCAGATTGTGATAATCTGACAATTGTGGAAATACCTGAGACACTTGAATATATGGGTCATAATCCATTCGAGAACGATAGAAATATTAAAAATATAAATATTAATAAATCATCTGTTTATAAAATAGAAAATGATTTATTGATTGATTTAGATGACAATGGTGTAGTAACAGTCTTAGGAAATCCTGTTTCTGTAATTGTGCCAGATTATATAAGGATAATTGGTAGTTTGGCTTTCAGTAATTGCAAGAATTTGAAAACAATAAAATTACCTGATGGATTGACCCAAATAAGATATTCGGCTTTTTGCGGATGTGAGAGTCTGACAGAAATTAATTTGCCAGATAGTTTAATTTCAATTGACAATGAGGCGTTCTCAGATTGTTATAAAATGGAAATCACAGATTTTCCAGATAGTTTGACAACAATTGGTAATGAGGCGTTCTCAGATTGTTATAAATTGAAAACAATTGAATTACCTGATAGCTTGACTACAATTGGTAAAAAGGCATTCTATAAAGGAAACTTTGAAACTATAAACTTACCAGAGGGTTTGACTACAATTGGAGAAGAGACATTTTATGAATGTAACAATTTGAAAGCAATTGAATTACCTGATAATTTGACTTCTATTGAAAGTGGTTTGTTTTCAAGATGCACGGGTTTGAAAAAGGTGAAATTGCCCAAGAATTTATTATCAATAGAAAAATACGCCTTTTCTGACTGTGATAGTTTGTCTGATATAGACTTGCCGTATGGCTTGGAAAAAATTGGAGATTATGCATTTTCAAAATGTGTAGGTTTGACAACAATAGAAATACCAGAGACAGTTAAGGAAATTGATGGTTATCCTTTTACAGGAGCTATTAATCTTCAAATTATAAACAAATCTCCTGCTTTTAAAACAGAAAACGATACGTTGATAGACATTGCTAATAATCGTGAAATTGCAAATATTGGAGAGCCGGTAACTGTTACTGTACTGGATCATGTAAAAGTAATTGGCTATGATGTATTCGAGGATGATGTGAATATAACAACAGTGGTATTGCCTGATGGCTTGGAAAGTATTTACAATGGGACTTTTGAAAATCGCAAAAGTTTGAAAAATATAAATTTGCCTGATAGTATTACATATATAGGATGTGGGGCTTTTATGGGATGTTCCGGATTGACATCTCTTAAATTACCAAAGAATTTGAAAGAAGTAGAAGAATTAATGTGTGATGGTTGCACAGGTCTCACAAGCGTGGAACTGCCAGAATCTTTGACGTATATAGAATTGTTGGGATTCGCTGGCTGTTCAAGTCTGGAAAGAATCGATTTTCCGAAAGGATTGCCACACATTGGTCCTTGGGCTTTTGAATATTGTACCAGTCTGAAAAATATAAATTTCCCTGAGGAATTGAAAGAAATAAGTATGGAGGCTTTCGGTAGTTGTACAGCGTTGACAACTGTAAATTTACCGAAAGGCTTGAAAAAACTTGAATGGGGTGTGTTTAGAGAATGTACTGCTTTGACTACTGTAACATTACCATATAGTGTTGAGGAAGTATCAGATGGATTGTTTTATGGTTGCACAAACCTAAATAAAATCTATATAACCTGTCCGCAAGACATAGATGCTGACACTGTTATTGAGAAGTTCAAAGGATTTTTGCCAGAAGACCTGTGGAATAAATTTCAAGTGAAAATCGAAGATTAACTTGATACAAATCAATAAAATGCTACTGTTAACGCAAACAATCGCAAATTTTTGCACAAGTTATTGAAAAACCGTCGTATCTTTGCAACGTCAAAAAGAAATAAAAGACCTAAGGTCAAATAATTCTGATGACAGGTAAAAAAAGATAATTAGGATAACGGGCGGAGGTGATTCGAGAGAAAAGAACCAATGTTCAAGAACAAATTAAAAATTAAAAATTGCCTGACGGGGTAAAAAAGGCTGAAATCCGATTAACTCCTTAGGACGATTAGAAAGGGAAAAAATTATGAAAAGATTGTTTTTGACAGTTGTAGCAGTGCTTAGCCTGACTATGACAT